>NZ_LR736320.1:0-14503 GCF_902652675.1 Bartonella refiksaydamii | reverse complement strand
CCCCTTAAAAAACTTTTTGAAAAAAATAAATTGGTACAAAACCTAGTGGCAAATTATGCAAAACTTAGTGGCAAGCTACATTATATCAACAGTTGTAAGTGTATCAATAATTAGGACTTTAGATGATGTATCTGTGCTAGAACTATCCAAATCTCATAGATTTGTTGTTATCTGTGAAGAGCATAGCACGAATGGAAGGCTTGGAGATGCAATTGCGAGATTATTCATGAAACATAGCATTGCATATAAATTTGTATCGCTAGGAATACCGGATAAGCCAATTTGTAATGAAAGCCAGTTGGATGTTTTAGAAAATTATGGTATAAACCGAGATGGTATCACAAAAGCTGTATTGGCAATGAAATGATATATTACAAACATTGAACCACATCGGAATGTATTCATTAGCTAAAAACAGCATAAACTATCAAGGATGCGAAAAGAAAACAAGGACATATAAGCACGTTCAATCGTACTTTTCCTCCTTACAATGAAACAAGGTTTTCTTTTTCCAACGATGGTACAGTGAATTTTTATTACTCAAAAGCACCTGTATTGGCTAAACTATCGCGTGTAATCTCTTTAATCGCGTGCGCACCAGTCAATGTCATAGCTACGCGCATTTCATTTGCAAAAAGATCAAGGAGATGAATGACACCTTTTTCACCCGCGGCTGCAAGTGCATAAACAAAAGCGCGGCCAATCATAACGGCATCCGCACCTTGTGCTATCATGCGTACAACATCAAGACCAGAACGAACACCAGAATCCACTAAAATGGACAAATCACCTTTTACAGCATCTGCAATTGCTGGCAAAGCTCGTGCAGTTGACAAGACGCCATCAAGTTGACGTCCACCATGATTAGAAACAACGAGACCATCCGCACCAAATCGCACTGCTTCACGTGTGTCTTCTGGATCCAGTATACCTTTCAAAATCATTTTTCCCTTCCAAAAATCCCGAATCCATTGCAGGTCAGACCAACCAATAGATGGATCAAAATTTTCACCAAGCCAACCAACATAATCATCTAATGCAATTTTCTTTTTGAGATAAGTGGAAACATTGCCAAGATCATGTGGACGTCCTATAATACCGACATTCCAAGCCCAATGTGGATGGGTAAAAGCTTGTAAAATCCGGCGTAGCCCCGCATAAGGCCCTGACATTCCTGAATGTGCATCACGATAACGCGCACCAGGAACCGGCATATCAACTGTAAAAACTAATGTGCGCACACCAGATGCCCAAGCCCTCTCTAATGCATCACGCATAAAGCCACGATCTTTAAGAACATAAAGTTGAAACCAAAATGCACTTCCAACCGCTTCTTGCACTTCTGCGATGGGGCAAACTGAAACCGAGGATAGTGTAAAAGGAATGCCTTTTGCAACAGCTGCACGTGCGGTTTGTACCTCACCACGCCGTGCATACATGCCTGTTAATCCAACAGGTGCAAGTATAATTGGCAAATCAAGTGTTTGATCAAAAAGCTTGGTTGAAAGATCAACTTCACCAACTTCTCTCAAAATCCTTTGACGTAAGGCAAGTGCTTGAAGATCTGTACTATTACGCCGCAACGTTTCTTCAGCATAAGCTCCACCATCGATATAGTGAAAAAGAAAAGGGGGAAGACGATGTTTTGCTGCTTTGCGATAATCAAGTGTTGAGGAAATAATCATGAATAATACCATTTTTTTGAATGAAAAGCGAAAATACCCTAAAACTAATCAGCCCCAACCCGCACGTGTCTATGAGGCATCTCAATAGAACACGTCTTTCGATAAAGGTAGGCAACAAAGATTGCAACTCAAAAAAAATGAATAGATGAAAACAACGCCTTTATTTCTCTTTTTTAATTTAGAATCTCATAGTATCTACAATCAGTGGTATATACAGACATACGTTGTTAATTATTTATCTCAAGAATTGAAACGTTACCCTCTGTATAACCAAGAATTCTCAAAGAGATATCGCTTCAATTACTTATTGCAATTTTAAAGAAATTTCCCCAAAGTGCCTCACACTATAGCCTATAAAAGTATATAGGCCCCCATCGAGTATAGACCACCCTATAAAGACAAAAAAGCTGTTAATAGAACTAAAAATCAAGTCATTGAATATAATGTAACCAAAACTTAGCTAAGTTTCCTTTTCATCAAAATTTATCAAAATGCGCGTTCATAATTTACATAAGGCATTTAAACTCTGAATATTAGTACGTACTAACAAAAAACTCTCTTATTTGGTTAAGTAATTTTCTAGTCATATTACATCAACTAATCATATACAAAGGACGTAATTTAATAAAATCAATATGTGCTCTCAACGAATACACTTTCCAAGTGTACTTTATCGAAATCCATATTTTCAAACTCATTTAAAATGCTTAGATAACTTTAATTTCTGCGCTTGGTAATGTGAGCCAGAACCACGTCCATAAAGTGCTAACGGTCGGTTAAGCATGTTTTCATAGATTAAACGGCCAATAATTTGGCCATGCTCCAAAATAAATGGAATTTCACGGCTGCGCACTTCTAAAACCGCTTTCGCTCCTTTTCCACCTGCTTCCATATGCCCAAATCCTGGGTCAAAAAAACCTGCATAATGCACCCTAAACTCACCAACTAAGGGATCAAAGGGGGTCATTTCAGCGGCATAAAGCGGCGGAACATGGACAGCCTCTCGCGAGACTAAAATATAAAACTCATCAGGATCAAGAATCAGTTCCCTTTGACCACGGTCAAAAAGAGGTTCCCAAAAATCTAGGACTTGAGCAACAGCGCGTTTATCAATATCAATAACACTTGTATGGCGTTTAGCGCGATAGCCAACAAGCCCGTTTTCGTCTCCCTTCAAACTAATGGAAAGTCCAATACCATCTTTGCTAATATTGGGTAGATCATCCGATATCAGTGTTTCATCTCTATGCAAAGCATGCAGCTCAATTTCATTTAAATAACTGTATCCTTTGCGAAATCGAAGCTGAGATAAACGTGAACCAGTACGTACCAAAATTGGAAATGTCCGTGGACTAATTTCAAGATAAAGTGGACCATAATAACCTGCACAAATTTTGTCAAATTCCTGAGCATTATCAGTAATCACACGCGTAAAAATATCTAATCGTCCCGTAGAACTTTTAGGGTTGGCAACTGCTGATAAGTTTTCCGGTAAAGCTAAATTTTCCAAAAGAGGAACAATATAAACACAACCTGTTTCCAAGACTGCCCCATGTCGCAAATCAAATTCGTGCAACTTTAACCGTTCGAGTTTATCTAAAACTTTTACATCAAGCCCCGGCATAAAGGAAGCCCGTACACGATAAGCCTTGTCCCCTAAACGAAGATCAAGACTTGCTGGTTGTATTTGAGTTGCATCAAATGGCCAAAGAGCTTTGAGAACGTCATTATCAATCAAAGCTTGTATATCATTATCTGCAAGAATACCTCTTATACGCGCCATACGTTTTGCTTTCCATTTCTACCTCATTTCTTTTTGGCTCAGAAGATTGATTGGTGCAAGCCATTTTAAGGTGATAAAAACTACTCCTCTCTAATTTTTCCAATCAATTTTCTATTATAGTTAATCATAGAATGCCACAAATAATGAAACAGCACTTGTACAACATTATTTGAAAGTAAATAAGAAGAATATCTCATACATACTCCCATTCTTGAATGTTACACAAATAATGTTATCATAATTTAAAACTCTTATAAAATCCGCAGGAATCTTGTTATAATTTATGATGATCATACGCCATCTCAGCGAAAATATTATTAATCAAATTGCTGCCGGCGAAGTTATTGAACGTCCGGCGAATGTTGTCAAAGAGCTTGTTGAAAATGCTATTGACGCTGGAGCAACTCGAATTGAAATTGTTACAGCAAACGGTGGGAAAAATTTTATAAAGGTGAGTGATAATGGCTGTGGTATTCCGGCAGACCAATTAACTTTAGCCGTTTCTCGTCATTGTACCTCGAAAATTACCAATGACGTGCACAATATTTGCTTCTTAGGGTTTAGAGGAGAAGCCTTGCCCTCTATTGGTTCTGTTGCTAAACTTAAATTAACTTCACGAACGCAAGATGCTGATAGTGCTAGTGAAATTATTGTTACAGCAGGAAAAATTGTTGGACCAAAACCGGCGGCTGCAAATCTTGGAACGATCGTTGAAGTTCGTGATCTCTTCTTTGTCACTCCAGCACGGCTAAAATTTATGAAAACTGATCGGGCTGAAACGAATGCCATTACCGATATGATTAAACGAATTGCTATTGCATTTCCGCATATCCGCTTTTCTCTTTCAGGATCAGACAGAACTTCTATGGAATTACCTGCTACGGAAAAGAGCACCAAAGGGAAATTACAACGTATTACACAAATTATGGGTAAAGAATTTGCTCCCAACAGTATCGCACTTAATGCTGAACGCGAATCAGTCCGTTTGACAGGGTTTACTTGTTTGCCATCTTTCAATCGTGGTAATAGCCTTCATCAATTTGCTTATGTTAATGGGCGCCCAGTGCGTGATAAATTCCTCTGGGGGGCGATTCGAGGAGCTTATTCTGATGTCATGACGCGGGATCGTTATCCTGTCTCCATTCTTTTTATTGATCTACCACCCGCTGATGTAGATGTTAACGTGCATCCAACTAAAGCCGATGTAAGGTTTCGTGATTCAGGGTTAATTCGCGGTTTAATCGTTGGAGCAATTCGTGAAGCGTTACATCAAACAGGTGTTCGTTCTACTTCAACGTGTTCTGAAGCAATGTTGGCTGCATTTCAGACGCAACAGCTATTGGGAAACTTTAAGAGTACTCAACAGACTCCTTCTTACAGCTCACACTCTCACCATTTTGCATCCGCATCAATGATTCATAAACCATTGGATATTACCAGCTCTTTTGGTTTAAAAGAGGATGCTATCCCTCTTATGGAAGGCTTAGATACACCAAGTGGTGATGTCTACATTCCAAACACTATAGCTTCACCAGAAGAATTATCTTATCCCCTAGGGGCTGCTAGAGCACAAATCCATAAAAACTACATTATTGCTCAAACCAAAGATAGTTTGGTTATTGTCGATCAGCATGCTGCTCACGAACGATTGGTTTATGAAGCACTCAAGAATGCGCTTTATTCCAAACCGCTTCCTTCACAATTGCTCCTTATTCCTGAAATTGTAGAACTCTCTGAAGAAGATGCAACATGTCTCTTAACGCATAAAGATGCTTTGCAGAAATTTGGTTTAGGCATAGAGCCATTTGGACCTGGTGCAATTGTTGTGCGTGAAACACCCTCCATGTTAGGAGAGATCAACGTACAAGCTCTCATTAAGGATCTTGCAGATGAAGCTGCAGAATATGATACGACAGACAATTTAAAAGCAGTCCTTGATTATGTTGCAGCAACAATGGCTTGTCATGGCTCAATACGGTCAGGGCGCTTTTTACGTCCCGAGGAAATGAATGCACTGTTACGACAAATAGAAGCAACACCCAATACAGGAACGTGTAATCACGGTCGTCCTACTTATATTGAACTCAAATTGGCTGATATAGAGAGACTTTTTGGTAGAAAATAAGTTACCACTCATTGTTTTAGAAAAAATATTTTTTTAATTTACTCTCGACTTTATAAGGTATTTTATGGCACTTTGCTCGAATTCTCTCTCATACAAACAAGAAGGGATTATGAAGAATGTTTTCTAGTAATGAACGCGAAGCAAAAATTCATTATTCCAATAATGGGTATAAAATTATAGAATATGGAACTTACACTATCTGTGCCGTTAGCGGGCAAAAAATCCCGATAGACGATTTAAAATATTGGAATCATCACCGCCAAGAAGCATATGCTAGTTGTGAGATTTCTTATCATCGCGAACTTGAATGCAATCCATATCTCAGTCAATTGTTAAAAGCACAAAAATAATTGATTAGAAACAATAAAGCCGGAGGGCTATTTTCAAAATTACATCTTAAAGTGAATATTTCCGTTCTCTAAAACGTGTTACGACCTTTTCAAGGAGTGTACGGCAGAAATCTTCTTGAGCAAAATTAACTTTAACGTCAAAAATAACAAGATTTTTTAAGTCTTTTTGCACATTCCTTGACTGTATACGTGCATAATCCTTAGCTGTTGTAGCTAGCCATAAATTTTGCATTTTAGCCCTTTGTGCGAGATTTTTTAAATCTGTATCAGTAAAAAAATAGTGATCTGGATAAGAGTAAGCTTGCACAACATGACCAGAGAGCTCTTTAATTGATTGAAAAAATTTGTCTGGATTACCAATACCTGCAAATGCCAAAAATGGCTTTCCTGCAACTTTATCAGATGCTAATGATTTAAGGTGAGCGTGATGTACAGGTTTTCCAGTACAAGTGACAAGAGAAGCAATTTTATCACGCGCATTCCAGTCACCAATCAATAAAACACTATCCATCAAAGAAAGCTGTGTTTTTAACGGTACACGCAAAGGTCCTGCTGGGAAAACAGCCCCATTCCCAAAACCACGCATCGTATCTACAACAAGCAATGAATAATCCATATAAAGACTGCGGCTTTGAAATCCGTCATCCATTAAAATCAAATTGCATCCTTTTTGCTTGAGCATGTGTGCTGCCGCATAACGATCGGGTGATATAGCAACAAAAGTATGCTGTGCAAGTAACAGTGCTTCATCTCCAACATCACGTGCATTGTCATGTTTTTCATTTACAAGATGCACCCCTTTAATCCTTCCACCATAACCACGTGAGACAACACCAGGTATGAAACCGAGCTCTTTAGCCATTTGGGCAAAAGCAATGACAACAGGAGTTTTACCCGCACCACCACATGTAAAATTGCCAATACACAAAACTGGAAGATTGATAACAGGAGACTGTCTTGTCATACGACAGTGTGAAAAATAACCATACCCCCAAGAAATTGGCGTTAACAAAAAACGCAAGAAGCTTTTGTATTTCCACCAAAAATGAGGTGTGCTAAATCTCATGTTTGCCCCGATACTGACTTAAACCTGTTTGTATTACAAGAGGTTGCAAAAATGGATCAAGAATTTTCAGTGTGCGCTCAAGCGCACCTGCCATACTTGTTGCTACTTCATAGGCTTTATCAACCATTTCTTGTCGCAATACTTCATTTGTTAAAAGCTTATATACTTGAATAGAAAGCTGTTTTGTATCTTGAATCATATATGCTGCATCACGCGTTAAAAATTGTTCAAACATCTCTTGAAAATTTGAGATATTAGGTCCTGTCAAAATAGCGGAACCAAGCAAAGCCAATTCCAATGGATTGTGTCCACCGTCTCCACATAACGACTTCCCAATGAAAGAAACTTTCGATAAGCGAAGGAAAAGTCCCATTTCTCCAATCGTATCGCCCCACAAAATGTCCGTATTTACATCTGGAACAGCATTATCGCTTCTACGAATAAAACGTAAACTCTTATTGTTACATTTTCTGATAAGATCTCCTAAACGTTCAGGATGACGGGGGACAATGATTGTCAATAAATCTGGCAAATAATTTTTAAGAATCCTATGTACCTCAAAAGCAATTTCCTCTTCTCCTTCATGAGTTGAAATAGCTGCCCAAACTGGGCGATTGCCAATAGCACTACGATAATACTTAAGTAATTCTTGATCTTCAACTGGCAAAACATCAGCCTTGAGATTACCAGAAAGCGCAACAGATTTTACTCCAAGAGCATGGTAATAAGCTACATCTCGTTCGTTTTGACCAATAGCTAAGTCAATATGCTTAAAAATATATCTTGCAAAAACACGTCGTTTTTGCCAAGCTTTAAAAGAACGCTCAGACATATGGGCATTAATCAAAATTTGTGGAATACGCATTTTGGCAAGTTCTTTAGTACGTAAAGGCCAAATTTCCGATTCACAAATTAATGCTAAATCAGGCTTCCAATGATTAATAAAACGGTGTACTGCCAAATCTAAATCCAACGGAGCATATTGGTGAATTAACCGATTACCAAACAGCTTTTTCACAAGAGAAGAAGATGTTACAGTGCAGGTTGTCAATAATATATTGATTTTCCATGATAAAATATAATTAATAAGCGGGACAAGAGCAAGTGTCTCTCCAACACTAGCTGCATGTAACCAAATTAATGGGCTTTGAGGACGTACTTTATGGCTTTTACCCAAACGCTCTTTTTGGCGGCTCCGCTCTTCTTTTCCACGTAAAGCACGAATAAACAAATAAAAAGGTACAATAGGACGGAAGCAAAAACCAACCATTCTATAGATTAAAAGAGCTGTACATGCCTTTAGTTCCATCATTAAAACCACCTCATTCACCTATTTTGAGACGTTTGTGAGCTTTTTTATTAAACGATTTATCATTCTTGTTCGTGACATCGATTTTTCTTTGAGCCAATAGCAAAATACTCCTCGTATTTTAGGCAACAAAACGCGCTTTATTCATGAGAATGATTTAAAAATCAGAATCACAATTTTATATCATGTTTTTTCAAGAATCTTTTTTCATGAAAGTGCATGTACACAAAGTAGATAGAACAGGTAAATAATTTGGCTAATAAAATAATCTCTTTTCTAATTTTTGGTGTTTGATATCCACAATTATAGTACCTTTTGTTAGGTTTAAGGGCATTTTTGGCGTTAAGAAGTTCCCATATCCATATTTGTGAACATAAGGTTTTTGGTTTTGTCTCTTTAAATCATAAACAAATTTAAGCCCTTATTTTTTTGCAAATGGTGTATTTATTTCTGAATGCCCCCCCAAATATAGCAATAACTTTTTTTACTTTAAGAATGAAAAAAGGGTCCCATAATATGCTGTGCATGTAAAAAAAGTGATTAAGAAATAAATTATAAACGCTCTGTATTTTCATAACATTATCTAAGCTTTTCAATTGCAGATTTGTCCAATAAACGAAATGTATACACTCCCCTCACATAAAAAATTATACAAGCTGTATGTTTATCAGTGAATATTGGCCATTTTGCCAAAAGCATTTTAAAACACACTACTCCCTTTTCTAAATTTTTTCATTCGCATCACTCAAGAAAATAATGATCAGATATTTAAATTTTATTGCGTATCGCCCATTTCAGTGTCAAGAAGGCGATGCAAGTCTACGATGTAATAACGTTGTAATGCATTATCTACACTTTTTTGTGCTTTTGCTTGCCATGCTTCTTGAGCTGATTGATAATCTGGAAAGATACCAACCACATCTAAATCATTAATATTCTTAAACTGATTGCTATCAAGATTTTTTAATTCCCCACCAAATACAAGATGCAAATATTGCTTTTTTTCATTTATTCCAGTCATATGTGCCTCCATATCATTAAGAAATTTTAGCTTGTTTTTTATGTGATTAAACTAACTTTGCTTGACGAACAACATCTATCATATTTTGACAGCAATTATTTTTACCAGCAATTAAAAGCCCGTATTGATAAGGTTCAATTCCGTAAGATATAACAGGTGCATCAAACGGTAGAAAAGATCCTCCGCATTCTTGTAAAATAAGATCCGCAGCAGCAATATCCCATGCATGGCAATCCGGACGAATCAATACAATATCAATTTCGTCTTGAGCAACAAGAACAATACGATACGCAAGAGAGGGAATGTAGTGATAAAAACTGATTTGATTACGAAAATCTTCCGGTAATTTTTGAATTAGCGATTTATCAAGTGAGGCTTTATATTTTCTATTGATCTGAGATGCTAAAAGAGGAAGCGCTATACCATTTAATGTTGCTCCCCTACCTTTAACAGCTGCATAAACGTCTCCTTGAGCTGGACATTGCACGACACCTACGATAGGACGCCCATTTTCAATAATAGCAACCGAAATACACCAATAGGTACTGCCAGAAAGAAAACCACGTGTTCCATCAATAGGATCAACCACAAAGTAACGTTCATAAACTCCTTGTTTTCGATCATCTTTTGTTTCTTCTGAAATCCATCCATAATTCGGGCGCTCTCTAAGAAGCTTTTCCTTCAAAAAATGATCAACCGCAAAATCTGCCTCACTGACTGGTGAATTACCTTCTTTAATCCAAACGTCCAATGCACATCCAAAATACTTCATTGCTAAATCTCCTGCTTCTCGACAAGCATCAAGCAAAAGTTTTAAATCAGAAGAATGGTGCGTTTTATTTTCCTGCAAGTGTCATCCCTTCAATTAATAAAGTTGGAGATGCTGTACCATAACGCCGGTCAATATCGTTCGCAGGTATTAAATGCGCCAACATATGGAGCAGATCAGAACCTAGTGTTACTTCGCTTACAGGGTAAGCAATTTCGCCATTTTCAATCCAAAAACCAGAAGCACCACGGCTGTACTGACCCGTAACAAAATCAATGCCATGCCCGAATAATTCCGTAACATAAAACCCATTTTGCAAATCTTTTATCATATCGCGAGGTGATACTAAACCTGGTTCAATAGCAAAATTGGTACTTGCTGGCTGGACCAATGATGCCGAGCGTACGCCATGACCATTGGTTTGAAAGCCTAATTCACGCGCTGAAGACGATGAAAGAAGCCAGTTTTTTAAAATACCATTTTCAATAATATTCAATGTTTGTCCCTCTACACCCTCTCCATCGAAAGGACGGGAAGCATTCCCACGCAATCGTAAAGGTTGGTCTGTCACATTAACATTCGGTTTCATTACCGCTTTTCCTAAGAAATTTTGTAAAAGACTTGTTTTGCGAGCTACAGATGCTCCATTCACCATAGATGCGATATGTCCAGCAATTCCGCGAGCTGTACGTGGATCAAAAATAACATCCACAACCCTTGTGGCAGCACGAACTGCTCCCAAACGTCGAACTGCTCCAACACCTGCATTCCTTCCTACAATTTCTGCCGCTTCCAAATCAGAAAAATGTAAGGCAGTTGTATAATCATAATCACGTTCCATTGTTGTACCCTCACCAGCAAGTGCACTGCAAGAACGTGAAAAACCACTGGAATGATAAGCTCCACAAAAACCATCGCTGGTCACCAAAACAAATCCACTATGACCATAAGATGTAGCGGCTCCACCAGAATTGCTCACTCCTTTAATATCAAGGGCTGCTGCTTCTATTTTAAAAGCATCTTCTGTGAGAAAACGACTGTTGGGAACAAAATCATCAAAAAGATCAAGATCTTTAGGATGTTTAACCAGATACTCTTTATCTGCTAAACCTTCAAATAAACTGTCAGGAGAAGCTTTTGCCATCGCAACGGCACGTTCTGCCAGTTTGTGTGGACAAGCTGCTAAATTAGCAGAAACACTTGCTACTTTCTTTCCAACAAAAACCCTTAATGTAAAATCATTGCTTTCTGAAGATTCTGTTGCTTCGACTTTTCCAAAACGAACCGATACACTGGTAGAATGCGTACGAACAACAACAGCATCAGCAGCATCTGCCCCAGAACGCTTTGCCGCTTCAACTAACGAAGTGGCTTTATCAATCTGGTTTTTGTCAGCCATCATAGACTCCCTCAAATATTCATTGTTTACCTAGATAAGTAATTTGGCAAATTTATAAAAAATATAACTTTTATATGATTATCAATAAAAATTACGCATCATTCATGCACTTTTTTCTTTCAATAAATCAAATAATTTTTCTTTTTAAGTTCTTTTCGAAAAGACACAATATATTGTAAAGTTTCTTTGTCTTCAACTTTCTCAATTCGTTGCTTTTATATTTGTAAGCTAGGCATACATTGATAATCAAACCAATAACAGATTAGGAATAATGCTTGGCTTTAAATTCAAATCCTCGCGTGCTCCAATAACCGTAACATAACTTAAACCACACGTTTTTTATTCATGAGTGTGCAACAAATTTTGATGATTTCTCCTATAGCATTCTTTAATTTTCAAGCAAGTATAAGAAAATACCTTTCTCTGTATGGTACATTTTTTGCTTTTAGGAGCTCTCTTATAATGGGCACAATAATCTTTTGAATAAAACAAACCATAGACAGAGTAAAAGATGTCTTATTCGTTATGATTTTGCTGATATAAGCAGCCATAAATTTCTTTAATCCCGCTTTATAAAATCTTTAGTGCAGTTTTGATTCCGTACGATGGTTTCATCAGATTTAAACGAGTAACTAAAAAACGTTCTGCGGATAATTGAATTGTCAAATACTAACCGCTCAAAAACCTCCCTCTAATGTAAGCAATAGCTCCTACATCATCTCTTCTAAAAAAATATCAATTTTCTTTGTGAATAAGTATAGCTAGGGAATGGTTTTATTTTCAGTAAGAGCACGGCGGCTCATTTCAATCATCGCATCACGAAGATGTAGCCTAATTTTTGATCCAATAATCATTCCAAATAAGGGAGAAAGTATGCCAGACATAGTTACCGTATGACGAATTTTATCGTTTGAAGAACCAGATTTTGTTGAACTAATATACTCATGATCAAAAGTCATGCGCGTAAAAGGAAGTTTAGCATAATCAGAAAAACAAACGTTTTTAATAACTTTATCAAGTGTAAAGATTACTTTTGGTCCTTTTTTAGGTTTCATTTGTCCTACAGTTCCTGCTTTGAAAGCACCAAGAAGTTCTACCCACTCAAGTTCGTGATCCCAACAAGGCCAAGTTGCCGCGTCTTCCCACATAGCCCAAACTTGCTCAGCACTTGCCTCTGTATTAATTTCTTCGCTATATGTCCATTTAAACATTGAGGACTCTCTCTTTACAAATCGTTTACGTTTAAATGCATAAAAGGATAATGTCAAAGTTGTCATTTAAAGATACAGTAACGGTAATAAAATCAAATATATACATAAGTTATTTTTTCATCTATTTTAAACCATGCTTTAATCAACTGGAGACATCCAAGTTTTTTAAAAAGTTTTTTAGACATTTGATCAGAAATAAAAAAAGTAACAAAAACAGTTGAATAATTAACTATCACGAATTTCCATAGCTTTGCGAATTCAGGTTGCATCGTAAGCTGTGATTTCAAAGAAATCTCGTTGTGCTAACATCCCCCAATGGGGATTAGTTAAAAATTCAAGACCTTGAATCTCTTTTAAAATAACAGATTGTGCTTGTTTATTAAAAATAACATCTTTTCGGAAAGGTACAAAATTAGGCGCTTGCTTCACTTGATAAATGTGATCATCTTTAAATATACACTGAAACTCTATTGTTTGAATAACCTGCCCAGTGCCTATTTCGCACCGTGGACAGTAAATGAAGGCTTCATCTCCCTTAGATGTTTTTCGAAGCGGACCAGCCTTACCATGACAGACTTGAAGAAAGCCAAACTCGGCTGCAAAGCGTGCGTGGGCTCGAGAAATTACAGCTATCCAATGTTTCATTTTTATTCACTTTTCACTAAGCAATATTTTCTACACTAAGTAAATCTCTCTTTTTAAGTTATTCAATGACGGAGATGGGTATACTACACCGCTGAAGGTACAGATGCAAACTGAGAAGCTTAAATCGGTCAATTGCTGATGAGCTCTTAATAATACATGGCAAAAAGAAATTTAACAAAAACAAAAAGAAATCATAAAACTTATAGTAAAGTGTGTTCCTTTAATGAGAAAAGATCCCATAAACAGTTATTGAGTGAGGAGCAAACTTCAAGCTTCTTAAAATCTCTTCAATAAATTACTCTCCAGTGCATTGGTTTCTAAAAGAGATATATTTCATTGCGGCTAACCATCTAGCTCACATTATAATTGCTATATCTTTAAAGCATAAGACATAGGAGACTTGATGCGAGAATCAAAAATACACGAGGGAATAATTTTATTGAGTGTGGTCGTAAACCGTTGATGAAAAGATAAAATTTTTAGATTTTTTACTTCGTAACTTACACTAAGGAACTACTACAACTTATATGCGCGGGCAATTTGATGATATTACGCATAAAATCATATAAGTAAGTCTAAATAACAACCTTCAAAATCTCTGTTGAAATAGTTTTTGAGAGATTACATCATAATTAAACAAGATTTGTTATTCCTTCATAATAAGGTGGATCTGCTAACAGTTTTATATGATACGCAACAAGATTCAATTTTGTATCAAAAAATATTTAATCAAATAGTGGCTAAAGAGGTAAGTTTAAAATACTAAAGATGAACAACTTATTACTTATGTTTGATTTTTAAATGTTAAAAGGGGCCGCATGCCGGCAGAGCGGACTTTATTAGCGAGAATCAAACTATATAAAGAAGCGCAAGGACCTATTGATGTCTATAGCTTTTTATGATTCAATAAAAAAATTAAGTATTAAAGAAAAAATCTCAAATCAGAAATTAAAGATAGTCTAAAAGGTAGACCCAAAAAGGTAGACGAGAGGGGACGTTAAGTGAGGGCGATTCATCGGTTATCAGCATTACTTGTAAAGTCATCTCCACAAGGTAAATATTGTGATGGGGCAGGGTTGTGGTTAAATGTTCGAAAAGACAATACACGCTCTTGGTTTTTTCGCTATACGCACCACAATA
>NZ_LR736319.1:0-14984 GCF_902652675.1 Bartonella refiksaydamii | reverse complement strand
TTTCGCTTGCTCGATGACATTCAAAAGATCCGATTGTAACCAACGGGATAAAAAAACAAATTTTAAAGGTTTTGGCAGAGAGCCATTGGTTACATGACGGCGGAATGTCGAAACACTCATATGAAGCAGTTTTGCACTTTCACGGTCTGTTAAAAGAATATCATTTTCTGTCATACTAAAATCCTTTCAGTCTCAAAAAATGAAAACAAATCATAAGCATTTATTAACCATATTTTGAATGATTTTTGAAGGTATTTTATTTATATAAAACAATATTTTATCATAGTTTTTCTGATGTGATGCGTGATGAATCTTATTGAGATGATATGAGAGAACAGAGAGAGAAAGTTATCTACAGATCATGGGGTTATGCACCCCATCTGTTAAGATTGCCCTGTGACATAAGCCGCCCATTTATCCATATAGATACAACGCTGTTCTAGATAGTCAGTACGACGATAGGCACGCTCTACTTGCCCCCGACCGTATGACTTAGAATGGTTTCAGCAACCTCATAGGGGGCATCGGTTGTTTCAGCGAGCCAATTGCGTAAACTAGAGCGAAAACCATGGGGGCAGGCTTCAAGACCAGTACGTTGCATATATTGTGACATACAGCGTTCAGCAAGGAGACCGCGACCGGTTGCAGAAAAAAAGAAATCATTGCGAGAAAGCAGACGCGCTTGTTTTAGAATTTCTAATGCCTCTGATGATAGAGGCACGCGAAACTCTGTTGTAGCATCACGCTTGCCTTGCATATTTTCAGCAGGAATTGTCCAGATATTCTTATCAATCTGATCTTCACGAATATGACGTAAAGGGTTAGAACGAACAGCTGTAAGAATAAGCAAACGCAAAGCCAGATGTGTTATGTTTTGTGTTTTACAGAGGAACTGATAAAAGGCAGGAACATCTTTCCAATCCATTGCAGGTAAGTTTGTGACTTTATGGCGTTGTTTTCCTGAGAGAGCTTGTGCGTTTGTTACTGCTTGTAAATCAACATCCAATCCTAAGTCAGCAGCATGTTTAAGACAAAGATTAAGACGCATCAACGCTGTTCGAGCAATTCTAGCTTTTGTATGCCAAATGGGGGCAAGAGTATTGCGTATCTCTGTTTGAGTAATCTCTGAAACCGGCAGACAGCCTAATTTGGGCAGAATATGAAGCCGTAAAGGTAAAAACCAAAGTCCATCTTTACCATCCCCTTTTAATTCAGCTTTACGACTTTCAAAAACATCCACGGCAATATCTTTTAAATAATGGAGATTGCTTATTGCCCTACGCTTTTGTTTATTGCGTTCTTTAATAGGGTCACGCCCTTCACGAAGAACAGACCGCCATCCATTTGCCAATTCACGGGCTTGTTTTAAAGAAACATCTCTCAAGACACCCAAGCCCATTTCGCGGCGCCGACCATGAATGGTATAACGATAAAGCCATTGAGCACCTCTATCTTTCGTTTATGAAGGAGCAAGCCGGCACCATCGTTATATTTGCCAGCTCCTAATGTTGCGACAGATCTTGCATTAAGACGGTTCATAAGAGCCATTTTTACTCCTTTCTTATACAAATTTTATCCACACACTCATCCCGCTTGTTATGTGCAAATGAGTGGTTTTGATTGATTCAACATAAACAGGTTTGGAATGAGAGAATCCTACGTTATTCGAGACTCTCATTCAATATGAATAACGCTAGATTATCTTTATAAATCAATATGATTGTATCTTTAATAAGAAATAAAAGTTTGTATTTTGGCGTCGAGTATAATCTCTTTTAAAGGTAATTTCACTGCAAGTAGTATTTCACAAAATTACAATTAAAACAGAAAAATAATTGAAAAATTTTTCTTCTGAAAAGCTGATTTACACAACAACTATTCTTTATTTTAGCCCCAAAAAAACCTTTTTAAAATTACTTGATAAAGCAGAGCATTGCATATTTCTTATTGTGATTGAAGTGAAATAGCCATTGAAATCAGGAATAATACTTTTTGAATGAACTTCATAATTGAAATGGAAATTAGCTGAGCACAAGAGTTTTTCGATTTATACCGGTATAGGCCAATTTGTTTTCCAAACTGAATATTGCGTAATACAGTTAAATTGACTTCACAATTATAAAGTTGCAAAATCCTAGGCTTTTTACAAAATACTAATTGTCTTGAATATAAATAAGGTACATAATAACAATATGAGGAGGATATTATGTCATATAAAAAACCGCAGGTGATTGGCACTGTGAATAGTGCAACTTTAACTTGTTATAAACCATTGGTGCGAGATAGAAAAAAATAAAAAAGCAGGATAAGGGCGCTGCTGCGCCCTTATCCATTGTATTATTAAGAAACAATTTAGGAGGGGGGATGTTTCGTATTAATCTCGACGAGAATAGCATAACTAGATTAAATGATTTTCAGACTATTGTGCTTAATGATTCAGCTATATTTTTAATTGATTCAGTTTTTTTACAAAATCAGAAAATTGAAACTGTTGCGGCAAAGCTTAATGTAGAGAAAGAGATTTTAGCATCAGATTTTTCAATCTTGTTAAGAGAACTAGAAAAGAATGGTTTTCTTTTAAAGAAGGGAAACTTGATTAGTGCGTCAGATTCGATTTTTGATCTTAAAAAATTATGGGTACCTGTAACACCTATTATACATATTATCCAGAATTGCAATAGCCCTTGTATCATGTGCGATTGCTGGAAAATTAAGGAGAAAAATTGGCACACTCCAGAAAGTTTAATACCCTTATTTAGAATGTTGAAAGAAAAAGGAGCTGCCTCAGTGATGCTTTCTGGGGGAGAACCTTTAATGCATCCGAAGCTTAAAGATATTTTATTAACGTTGAATGAACTAGGTCTGCCTGTTGAATTAAATACCAATGGCATCTTATTGCATAAAAATTTATGGATTTCACAGTATGACATAAAAGAAATTGTTATTTCTATGGATTCGACTAGTGTCCAAGGATATTATGATATACGGGGGGCGAATAAATTTGATCGCGTGTGGAAAAACATTGAAACAGTTAAGAATCTTCAACCTCTGCAAAGTATAGGAATAAGAGCGACAGTTACCAAAGAGATTCTAGAAAATATTATTAATTTTATCGATTTTTGTATAAGCAAAGATGTCGATTATATCGGATTCAGCCCGCTCGATACGTCGTCATTTAGTTTTTCTAGAAAAAATAATACAAAGGATCGATCTAAGGCTTTAAGAAACAAAATTCTTCCGCCAAACGCCTCACTTTTTCATTTGAGAGATGAATTATCAAGGAAAGAATCCCCCCTCCAGATTTATATAGATAAAAAGTTCCAAGAAAGGAAAAGCTCATGGACGTCACAAAATTTTGTAAATTGTATTAATTATTACTTAGGCGAGAATTCTCCGTACGTTTCGTCGCCGTTAATGTGTTTATTTCCATTTTCATCCTTGGTATTGGACTATAATGGAGATTTAAAAAATTGCTTTTATTCAGAAGCTTTTGGGAATCTACAAAATTATGAGGCAATAGATTGGTCTGCTCAAAGCGTTTTAAAATCTTTGAAAGAATCTGGCGCATGTAGCGGATGTCGTGGGAAGGTATTTTGTGGATAAGGTTAAGCAATTTAAGATTTATAGTGTTAGCAAGTCTACTGCTCTAGTGGTTGCTGTTTTACCACTTTTTTTGTCGGAAAAATTGCATTTGTCGCAAGCGGATATTGTTTTAATCGGTAGTTATTTTTTATTGCTTCCTTTGATCTTAGAAGTCCCCTTGGGTTTATTATCAGATGTTTATGGAAGTAAGCGCGTTATTTATACTGGGCTGTTTTTCTTTCTTTGCGGTTTTTTAGCTCTTTTTATGAATTATGCATATTTTGCTTACGCCACTTATTTGTTATGTATTACATTAGCAGCCGCTTGTTTCTCAGGTGCGGAAGATAGTTTACTCTTTTCTGTAGTACCAAAGCATCGCACACTGTTTTCCGTTAAGTCCGAAGTGGCTGCTGTTACCTATAGTGTGACAACGGTACTTATTTTTTTAGGGGGAATACTTTATTATGTGCATCCTGCATTGCCTGTGATTTTTCAAGTCATTTCATTAATTTTTGCTATTTTTATGTTTTCAAAACTGACAAAGGGATTAGATAGTTTTCATATCAACGCTCATCCGAATATTTTCACAGTTATGTGCGCCAGCCGTAAAGAAGTCAAAAATCCTTATCGCTTCACTCTTATTTTTTTAAGTGCAGTTTCAGCTTTTGCTATTTTGGTTAATAATCGAACTGTTTCTATCGCATTTTCTGATTTTTTGCCATTTCAACCTGCTATTTTGGTTTCGATTATTTTTATCATTGGGAATTTTTTTTCAGCAAGTTCCAATATATTGTTTCAGAAGTATTTTTCAAAGTTTCAAAATCCTATTTTTCCTGTCTTAATGATTGGTTGTATGGTAACCATTGCTTTTTTTCTCATGTCATTTCAAATCATTGCGGCTCTTATATTAGGATTTTTACTGCTATGTGTTTTTAAATCTGCTTATCGATCTTATCTGTCGTCTCTTCTTATAAATTCACTGATTGATCCCAAAGCTATCGCGACTGTTTTATCATTTACAGCCATTATTACAGCTGTTGTATCCTTTGCATTCAGTTTTTTATACGGTCATGTTTTTTCAACATTCTGGCAAGCTAATTTGTGGTTGTCAGTGATTATGGCTGTGATTTTTGGGGTGTCTGCTTTAATTATTTTTGTCAGAAAACAAGAAATCATTTGGTTACAGCCTGAAAATGCACAATCGTCAAAACAACATTTCTTGAAACGCAAGCATCAAGAGTTTTGCTATGGGCAAATTTATCCGGAAGCATCGTGCATTAATGAAAACATCAAGGATGGCTCTTTTCGACAAAGTCTCTATCCTGCACCAAATTTGATAACACTTTGCGATGAAGTAGTCGAATGGGAGTTTATCCGAGGTACTGTATTGAGCCAAATGGATTTGCTACATCAAAAGGCGATTATTGATCAAATCAATAAGATTTTTCAAGATCGATTAAGCAAGAATATAATCTTATCACATGGAGATTTACATCCTGATAATATCATTGTTACTCCTGATAGTTCTTTTATGGTAGTGGATTGGGATTTATGTCAAGAAGCCAGTCCGGAATTGGATATCTTAACATTTTTCACCAGTCCAAGATTATCTCTCAATTTAGAAGAACGGATAGACTATATTTCTCATTTGCTGTCTATATCAAAGGATGAAGCTTTACCAATGATAAAAGCGTTTGTGGCTAAAAAAATTTCTGATCTTTGTCTATACCAAAATATTTTCATGAAACAATTAGTATTGGATTATATGAACTTGAATAAGAAATTTCATGGGCGATAATATTGTAATTTGTAATAAAAATTGCAGTGCGGGCTGCAATCATTGTCCGTATTCGATGGAATGGATGGTGAGAGATGACGCGTTGCCTGAATCTTTATATACAATAAATGACATAAAATCTGATTTTATTATTCTTTCTGGTGGAGAGCCTTTTGAGCTCGATTATGATTTACTTCATAAATATACTTGTATGTGTCTCATTTGTAAAAAATATTTTCGGATTGCCACAGGGGGGCATATCTATATTCAACCATATTTGAAGCTATTAAAGAGTAATCCGTTCTTTTTAGGGATACAAATAGGCACAGATGTTATTTCAGAGATAAGAAATCTAGACAGTAAAAAATATAAACAAAAGTGGGTGCGTAACATAGAATGTATGAAAAAATATAGCGTACCATATAGTGTGACGATTACTTTATCGGAAAGATTCGATTTGGCAGAAGTGTTAGCTCTAATATGTATCGCTGCTCCCGAGTTCATTTTAGTTAATTTTGAAAATAGAAAAAAGTACGAGAATACATTTCAGTTAAATATGATACGGGATTTTTTTTCTGGCTGTGAGATAAAATATGGATATACGCATCAGAGTTTACACCAATAAATATAAATTATCGGATTCTTTTCACAGTTCTTCTGGTGTGTTAGTTGAAAAAACAGAACTGATAATTTTATTTACTGTTCGGGATAAAGTTATTTCGCCCTTTGCTATGGAGTTGCCATTGTCACCTAGTCACGGAGAAATGCCGGACGATTTTATAAAATCTGTAAATGAAAGATCAATAAATAAAAGTAAACACTTTTCAAATTCTTTAAGCTATTTCTTTGGGTTGGAAGATTTTTTTAAAAAAGTTGAAATGACTAAAATTATTAATTCTGGATTAATAAAATCTATTAAAACGATAGGAATAGGTGAAATTATTGATGATGAGATACGTAATTACGATTTGATAAAATTGAAATCATCGAATCAGTATTTGGATGATACAATTGCAATTGTTAATGAAAACAAAAATGTAAAATTTATTATTGATTTCAATGCAAGTATTAATTTTGAGCAGTGGAATTATTTTATTGATAGGATAGATAAGAATAATTTGTTTGGAATAGAGCAGCCTATGAAATTTCCTTCAAAAATTCCAGATTTGGGTTTCTTAAATATCGCTGATGAGACATTCGTGAAATGTGGTTATGAAAAAATTCACGAATATGGCTATAATGCTTTTGTCTATAAGCCATTTGCAAGTAATATTAAAGAATTATATAAGTGTTTTGAGAATAAAAATAACTACGTTGGTATGGTTGGAAGTAATGTTTCTGGCCCTTTAGATTGTAGTTTTTGTAATATCATAAATCATTATATGCCTACCAAATTAGCAGGAAATCGTGCAAGTAATTTTGAAGCGCATCCGTTAAATAATAAAACTGAGGATTTAATGAGAATTCGAGAAAAAAAGATATATCTCTCTGATGAATTGTTTATTTATCTTGATAAATTTTGCCGAAAGGTATCGGATTTGTATTTTGATATGAATAAATTAAAAGAAATTGCTACAAATATATAGTGTTTCCTACTCTGAAGCAGCTATGTTTCGTGAATAGATATAGGACATACCGATGGAAGAACGATATGGTGCTTGTCTCATGTATCGGAATCTTATATACTAAAAGTGTCAAAGATGGTGGCAAAATTGGCTTTGATTTTTTTGATGTTAGCAGTAATTTAAACAGCAACTTGCCTTTTTTATTCAAGATTTTTGATGAGAAAGAATTATAGGTATTTCAGCTTGATGTAACTCAAAATAAGCGAACGGTATTTTAAAGCTTGATGTTTATTATAAAGCTGAGCTCAACCCCAATCAGAACAGTATAGCAGGTGGCCTTATTATCTTACTTAAAGGGGGCTAGCTAAGAAGCATACGCTTGTTATTATATCGAATGTTCTCAATTTGCATTCGATTAAACTTACAAATTAAGATGGCGTTTATTCTAATACCATCAATACTGGGCTTATGGATTAAACATTCAAGTCCAATAGTTCGCAGAACAAATGAGCCATGCATCCAAAATGCCAATTACGAGTAATATAAATCCAGATGATATTGTAGCTGATATTCACGTAATACCATCAATACTCCCAAATGACTTCTATTATCGTAAGTTTTTCTTTTCTCTAGAGATAATCACCAATGTCATAAAAATATATTTTACCATACTGTTGCACGTTTGGACTTTTTACAAAAATAGAAATTTCCATAGAATAGCTCGAGATCCTAAACAAAAATATTAAAATATAATGTTTTTTATTTTTTATTATTTAAAAAATAACATAAACATTGGAATAACTCTCCAAAAGCAACAAAACTCTTTGTAAGAAGAACTCTGATCGTTTTCTTTGAAAAAAGAGCAATGAAGAGAATATCACTAAAAAGAGCTTTGAGCGATTGGCTTGAAAAACTCTCAAAAGAGATTTCTCTATTGTGTCGTCCTATGATTTTTCACTAAGGTTGGCTATTCATAGCGTTTTGTAAACCGACCGCCTTTTGGGTTTTGTCTTCATAAATTTCACGAAGATAGTTGCAACAGCATAAAAGCTCTAAAGTTTGTTGAATAATTCCTTTATCCTTTAAAAGCTTCCAATCACGTTTATAAATATCTCGTGCAGGTAAAACCATCTGGTAAATGATCACAAGGCTCTACAATGAGTTTTGCATGACTTAACAAATAGGGTGATCAACACAATGTCATAGTGAGTGAAGGCAAGCCTATTTCAAAACGCCCCCCTTCACTCAATTCAAAAATCAATGCAAGGGTTGGTATGGTTTTATTCATTTTCAAAAGATGCGCTTGTAAACTTGCAGAGAAATGACCTCCTTTGATTGTTCTTTGAAAATTTTTCCACCATTCACGAAACATCTCTTGGGCACCAGTAGAAAAGCGTATGGTAATGGGGTGTTTTGCTGATCCTAAAGGTTTATCATAAAGAGAACGAAAGACTCCTTGATAACTTTCCCATGCCTTTTGATTGGGAGGTCTATCAACCAATTGCCACTCTTGATTTTCATCGTGCTACACCAGCATTTGAAAGCGTTGCAGTAAACCGTCATTATTTGTTCCATGGTGCATTGTTTGAACAATGGGAATAATTCGTGAAGGTTGAATGCCCCCAATGATGGAAATGGTTGCATTGGGAATAAAAATGGTTCCACGTCCTATACGGTCATAGGTGTATGATTTTTTGCCATTAAAAGCTGTTAGATAAAAAGAACGATCTGATTGATATTCCTTCCGTTCCAAATCGGATAAAAAACCAGATAATTCATCACGAACCAACAATAAACCACGGGGGTTTTCTTTTAACAATTCCCCAAGCTTTTCGACTGTGACATCATTGACAATAAGACGTCATTTGACAAAAGTGTCATCTTCCTCACTTTCTTTATGTTCAAGAGATTGAGAAAGAAGAGCAAGGGCTTGTTCCTCGTCTTGATCTTTGAATGCTTTGTAGGCTTGTTTTTTCTTTTCTCTTTTGTCTAATTCAATAAGAATATCTTTTGTTTCTTGCTGTTTTTTCTTCTTTAACCATTCTTGATGCCATTACCCTTGAAAAACATCGAGAGGTGCTAAAGCAGCTTCCATGGTATCTGTTTTCATAGTTGAAGGTTCCCCCACAATGGCACCCCAGAGATTAGGAACAATTTTCCAATTGGCATGTTGTTTGGGAGCAACCCGCACACCATTTCCAATGACAGCAGACAATCCACATAAAGCAGAAACAGCAACAAAATCGATAGAAGATTGTTGAATATCAGCAACGTCATAAACATAGTTTATTAATGATGTTGGCAGCTGTAATGGATTAAAGGGCTCGACGGGTAAAAGAGCCGTAGCAATTGGTTTTAATTGCCTCCAACCATTTTGTTACAAGGCTTGTTCATAAGAAATGGCTTTTAAACAAGTATTTTCGTTTAAAGAGACATTATCGTTATCATTGACGGGGGTATTTTCATTATTGTTTTGTAAATTACTATCTTTCATAGTTCCCTCTTTTCAGAAAATAATACGTTATTAAAATCGGCTCCTTTGGGAGCTTGCATGATAAAGACCTCAAAGCCATGGCTATAGGCATGCGCAGCTAAGGTAAAATCAGCTAAAGTATTTTTGATCGGTTGGCTTTGTTGACAAATCTTTTGTGCTCTTTCTGCTTTCTGTTTCGCTCGTTTGAGATCAGCACAAACCTGTTTTGAGAAAGAGAGCGTATGATCGTAAGCTTTCTCAAAAAAGGCTTGTTTCCCAAGCATCTAATTCTTGTAAGCGATTGTATGATTTCTCTAAAAGAACATCCGGCATAACAATAGAGTAAGAGACGTCAATCATGTCCATTAGCAAGGGATAAGCTAGGAAGCCTATCATCATGAGCAGGGCAATGGGCACTTCCATAACGCTCATGCCAAACATCACGCAAGGCATTTATTATGCCATGAGAATTTTTATAATCGTACATTTTCTATCCTATGATGTTGCGTCACAGGAGGTTTTTTCTATATGGATACCGACAACATTCATAATTGTTCTTGAAATGAGAAACTAGAATATAAAAATATATGGATTGTTTTATAGTATGAAAATTTATTATAGGGAATGAAATGAAGAAAATCTTAAAATCATTGAGTGGAATAGCGTTGTGCATTATATCTGGATGTTACTCAGATCAAACTCCTTTAACGGTTGTAGATGTATGGGAAAAGTCTGGTGCAGATAAGCTTGAGATAAAAAAAGCGTTGTTAGAATGCGGAATACAGACTTTTTCTGCAGAAGAATCTCTGAGAATCCGTGAAAAAGTCAATCGCGAAAAACTCAATGTGCATGCATATGTTCGTGAAAAATTCAATGCGCAGGCATCCGTTGATGCTTGCATGGTTCAAGCAGGATTTCGTAATAAATTTGGAGAGTCGAGCTGGTGTGAGAGTGAGAAGTATAAAGCTTATAATCTTTCTATTTGTCAACCTGATGCTGTTATTCCTCAGCGAAGTGTTGAGATACGCTTAAATAGCCCTTATTGTAAGGAGAATAAAGATCAACCGGAATGCCAGCCTTAAATCTTGCTGTTTGTGATGGAAACAATTTCCCATCCTTGTGTTAGCTTGGAATGGCGGGATTGTTTCTTCAATACACCATCTCAATATTGTTCACCGTTGTTTTAAACAGCGGTGACAGAAAATATCAACAGGTTTACGAGCCTTCTCATCGTAAAGAAACCCATTGAAGGAGGGGGAAAATGAAAAAAAATCTTAAAACTGTTGAGCTGCATGGCTTTATTAAGTATGGCTGGATGTCAGTTAGGAACTCCTCCCCCATCAACATTGGCTTTATGGGAAAAGTCTGGAACAGATCGGGCTGTAATTGAACAATCACTTTTAAAATGTGGCTGGAAACCGGTTTATGCTTCTTCTAGTGATATGAATTCGTACGCAAGTGAATTTGCCTCAGTTTATGAGTGCATGAAAAAAGCAGGTTTCCGATATAAATTGCAAGATTCAAAAGGGATTTATTTTACACAACCTCCGAAAAGTGACTCGTTCCTAATCGATCTCATGATAGCTGGATATCAGAAATTTATGGATAATGACACTTTTGGTCTAAGTAATACGAGCAAGAAGGAACGGGCCATGATAGCTCACTTTGAGAATGAAAGAAAACGTCAACAAACAAAAAAAGCTTTACAAAAGCGACCATCAGTGTCGCATACATCCTCAAAGGTTGCTCCTTTACTCCCAATAAGGTGAAGCTCATTAGAGTCCAGATTGATAATGACACTGTTGCCAATCTGGACTGTTTGGGTATTCTTGTCAGTGATTACTGACCGAGGCTTACTCGATATAAAAATATTTACTCTAATATTAGCACAGATGCTATTGTCACAGAACTGATTTTGGTGATACACTTTGTACGATTCTTTTTAACTTCAGGATAGTAAATGTTCTGCTTTATCTTGGATTCTTTTTCATTTTGGTATTTTTTTCTTTTTTAGAAGCCTAGATATTTTTCTTTATCAGCATAAGCTTAGTAAGTATATTTTTTATGTTTGCTTCATAATAAAATACAAAACAAGTTATCAGCGCAATTGTTTGTCAGGTAATAATAAATTATTTTCATTTATTTTACACTTATTGTATTTTAATTTATAGCTCGTTTTCTGCCTGCATTTTTTCTGAGAAAAGGACTTTTGAAGAAGAATGATGATTAGAGAATCTAAAAATCGCTTATATTTATGTGCTTTTACAGCAGCTATTTTTCCTTTTTTATCTAATATAGATGTTGAGGCACGTCCTTTTTCGTCCATATCATTTTTGTGTGGTGAAGGTAAATTACCTTATAGGTGCAGTGATGGTGCAGAACATATAATTACTGATAAAGTATATCAGCTCGTTAAATCTTCTGAAAAAGAGAGTGAGAGAGAGAATTCCTTTACATCGTCTGCTGTTATCGTAGCACAGGAGCCGAATACAGTTATCCAAGCAACGCGTGTACAAATTAACGGTATTGATGGTGTAAAAAGTACTTATGGTATAGTTGCTTCGCAAGGAGGAAAAGTTGTTTTAAGCGATTCAACTTTGAAGAATATGTCAATAGGTTTTAGAGCTGACAATGGAACGATAGAGGTAAATCGTGGATCAGTTCAAGCTACTCAGATGGGTGTTTATGCAGAGAAGACAGGAACATCTGTTATTTTAATGGATGCAAAAATAAAAGTGCATGGTCAAGGCAGCGGCCAAGAGAGTGCTCTTTTCAGTGGTTTTGATGCAGGTATTAAGATGATGGGTGGGCTGATTGATGTGACAGATGCAGCTGCGCTATATGTGGGATCAAGGGGGAGTGCAATTTTAGATAGTGTTAGTATTACTTCAAAAAGTCAAAATACAGCGGATAAAGAAGATGATGTTGCCCATGCAGTTTTAAATGTAAACCAGCACAGCTCTACTTATTTAAAAAGTAGCAGTGTTATTGCTCGTGGTGTCAGAGGTTTATGGATCGGATTAGATGCTAACGCACAATCAAATGTGGGCCAAGAAGGGAATATTTTAGTTTCGCGAGTTAATATTGAAGATTCAAAAATTATAGTGACAGGCGGTAAGTATGGTATGCACTTTAATATAGATAAAGGAAATAATAGCTACCAACAAGGAATTGTCCTTTTGAAGAAGGCGACTTTTGAAGTTCCAGATGGTACAGCTATTCATAGTTATAAAAGTAGTAGTTATATCGGAGTAACGGAAGGGACGAAGATTTCTGGTGATTTATTGTTAACAGCTGAAAATGGGGCTTCTATGGCGCTGTTGGCTGATTCTTCTTCACTTATAGGGGGCACCCGCGTCGCTGATGATGCTGTTGCTGAACTTTATTTAACAAGAAAAACAAAATGGATTTTGACAAAAAGAAAAGAGATAAATCCGCAAGCTTCAAATCGTGTTGTTTCATCCATTTCGTTTGTAAAACTTTCTGACAGTATTATTGCTTTTGAACCCCCAACGTTTCAAGAGTATCAAACACTCCATATTGGAAAGGGAGGAGAAGAAGTTTTCAATGTGCAGGGTAGTGCACATCTTTATCTCAATACGTATCTCAATAGTGATGGATCGCTTGATAACCAAAAGAGTGACCGGCTTTTGATTCATGGAGATGTCTCTGGCAAAACTATAGTCCATGTGCAATTTGTTACAGGAAATCAAGGAGAAGTAGAAGGAAATGGAAATGCTAAAAGTATTTCACTTATTCAAGTTTCTGGAAAAGCGGCAGAAGATTCTTTTCAATTGAGTACTGCTTATATTGCATTGGAAGGTTTGCCTTACCAATATTATCTCCGTCCATATGGTCCAGATTCTTCTCTTGGAAATGCACGTGTTTCTCAAAGATTAGTGAAGGGCAATGGAGATTTTTGGGATTTTCGCCTCGAAAGTAAATATGTTCAGACTGCTCTTGATGTACCTATTGTACTAAGGGTGAGAGATGTTGTTCCGCAAGTGCCGTCTTATCTTCTTTTGCCTAATGCTTTGTTTCATGCTGGATTGATGGATATTGGTAGTCAAAACAAGCAATTGGAAACTATGCGATCTGTTTCTGTCCGTCCGTTAAAAACTGATGGCTCCCCCACTTTATTTGTTTCCAGTTACGGCGGAAGTTATCGTTATGTTTCAGATCTTTCTGCACTTGAATATGGTTACAGAGGCAATCTTGATTATAATGCCATAGAGGCAGGCGTTTTGTTGAAAACAATTGAGGGGGCATACAGTACGGCATCCTTTGGAATCATGGGGACTTATGGGAAGGTTTCTTTTCGTCCTCGGGATGTTAAACAAAGTAAAAAAAATATATTTCATAAATGGTCAGTTACAGCGTATGGTAGCGTGGAGCATAACACAGGTTTTTATGTAAATGGTCTTTTATCCTATGGTTTGTTTAAAGGTGATGTTTTTACCTTTGCACGGGGAAAGACGGCGACATTAAAAGGAAATCCCTTAAATGTCTGGTTCTCTGCTGGCAGAACGTTTATGATAGGGTATGAAGGTGTTATGTTTGATCCACAAGTTCAGTTTATTTATCAGAATCTTCAGTTTCATAAGGCACATGATCGTGATGGATTTGATATTGAGATGAAAAAAATTGATCAATGGTTGATGCGTGTTGGAGGGCGTTTAACCAAAATGTTTACAACATTTGAAAAGGATCGCCACCTTTCCCTTTATGGTGAGATTCGTATTGCTAATCATTTTGGTGGAAAGCAATTTGTGCGTTTTAAAGATTCTTTCCAGTTAAGTTCTTTTGGTTCTTCTTTAGAAGCTGGTTTGGGTATCAATTCACAACTGTTTTCAAAAATTACACTTCACAGTGATCTAACCTACCAGCATAAGCTTACTAAGGCCGGTTTTTCTGGAGTTCGTTTTACTGGTAGATTGAATTATCGTTTTTAAAATTAGTTCAGAAAAAAGCTAAATCTAAACAAATCTATTATTATTTTGGAGAATATAAAATGTAATAAGTTAATATTATCTCAAAATATCTTTTTATGTTAACTATTTTGTAAAATTTTTGTAACTACATTATAAGTAATTATTTAACACTTATTTTTTTAAGAGCTGTATATTGAATTTTTTATGATGTTTCGTGATTATAGGAAGGATAATATAAATATATTGCGTATGAATCACTTCTTATTCGCTTAGCAATGTTAGCAAGTGGGGAGGCTTTATACTGAATAGATTGTCTATTACCAAATCGATTTGATTGCGCAATAAAAGGTATAGCGGTAAGTCTATGAAAAAATAAGAAAAATAAGGATTCGAAGGGCATAATCAGTTTTCGTGATTAATTATCACCATTAATATCATATCTGGATAAGCTAAAAAACATCTACCTGTAATGAGGCAACTCTAAACAGCAAAGTTCACTTTTACTATAGCCACTTCCCAAATAATCAATAAAAATTTTTCCTCATAAAAGTATGTGATAGGGAGTCCTTAAATCGTTTATGTTCACTTGGTTGACAAAAGTTATTTTGATGGATTTTTTGCTCTATAGGAACGCCAGCGGGCAATTTTCCGTATCC
>NZ_LR736318.1:0-15410 GCF_902652675.1 Bartonella refiksaydamii | reverse complement strand
CAATCGTTCCAATGTTAACATGCGGCTTCGTACGTTCAAATTTGCTCTTTGCCATTTGAGCTCTCCATTTTCCGTCCAAATCAAGGACTAAGTTAAAAATTAATCACACAACCAAAAATCACGCGTATTTCTTTTGAATCTCCAAAGCAACAGCCGAAGGAACAGGCTCGTAATGATCAAACTGCATTGTATACTGTGCACGTCCCTGACTCATCGAACGAAGAGTATTCACATAACCAAACATATTTGCCAAAGGAACCATCGCATTCACAACTGTAGCAATACCACGCGCTTCAGTTCCCGAAATCTGACCACGACGAGAATTCAAATCACCAATAACATCACCAACATAATCTTCCGGAGTTACAACTTCTACCTTCATGATCGGCTCAAGAAGCTGCGCACCAGCCTTCTTTGCCCCATCACGAAAAGCTGCACGAGCTGCAATTTCAAAAGCTAAAACAGAAGAATCAACGTCGTGATAACCTCCATCAATCAAAGTAGCTTTTACACCAAGCATAGGGAATCCTGCAAGAGGACCAGACCCCATAACGCTCTCAATCCCTTTTTGAACACCAGGAATATATTCTTTGGGAACAGCACCCCCAACAACTTTTGACTCAAAAATAAAATCATCACCATCATGAGGCTCAAAAATAATTTTCACACGAGCAAACTGTCCTGCACCACCAGATTGTTTCTTATGTGTATAATCAATTTCTGCCGCTTTGGTAATCGATTCACGATAAGCAACCTGTGGCTGCCCAATATTTGCCTCAACCTTAAACTCACGCCGCATACGATCAACAATAATATCAAGATGCAGCTCACCCATTCCAGCTATAATGGTTTGCCCCGATTCCTCATCAGACTTTACACGGAATGAAGGATCCTCAGCAGCCAAACGATTAAGCGCTATACCCATTTTTTCTTGATCTGCTTTCGTTTTTGGCTCAATTGCAATTTCAATAACAGGCTCTGGGAAATCCATCCGCTCCAAAATAATAGGCTTTAAAGGATCACAAAGAGTATCACCGGTTGTCGTCTCTTTCAGCCCCGCGAGAGCAACAATATCACCAGCAAACGCCTCCTCAATGTCCTCACGAGAATTTGAATGCATTTGAAGCATACGTCCCAAGCGCTCTCTTTTTCTCTTAACAGTATTTTCGAGGGAAACACCTTTTTGAACCTTACCAGAATAAACACGACAAAAAGTTAATGATCCAACAAAAGGATCATTCATAATTTTAAAAGCAAGCATAGAAAGCGGAGCATCATCTGAAGATTCACGTGTTGCTTCAGACTCGGTCTTCACATCAACACCACTAATTGCAGGAACATCAATCGGAGAAGGAAGATAAGACACAACAGCATCCAAAAGCGGCTGAACACCTTTATTCTTAAAAGCCGTACCGCAAAGAACCGGATGGAACTGAACCTCTATTGTCCCTTTACGAATAAGAGCAACGAGCTGTTCATTGGTTGGCATAACACCTTCCAAATAAGCCTCGGTCGCAGCCTCATCAACTTCAACCGCCATCTCAATGAGCTTTTCGCGATATTCCTCCGCCTCCTCCTTCAAATCAGAAGGTATATCCCCCACCACAGCAGACGAACCGATAGAACCATCCCACTTCAACGCCTTCATCTCGACAAGATCAACGACACCCTCGAAATCATTTTCAGCACCAATTGGCAATTGTAAAACAAGCGCCTTAGCCCCCAACCGCGAACCAACCATTTCTACACTACGATAAAAATCAGCACCTATTTTATCCATTTTATTAACGAAGACCATGCGTGGCACACGATATTTCTCAGCCTGCCTCCAAACAGTTTCCGTCTGAGGCTCCACACCAGCATTTGCATCCAACAACGCTATTGCACCATCAAGAACACGTAAAGAGCGCTCAACTTCAATCGTAAAATCAACGTGCCCTGGCGTATCAATGATATTGAAGCGCCGCTTCCGACCATCACGCCCTTCCCAAAACGTTGTCGTTGCAGCAGACGTAATCGTAATACCGCGCTCCTGCTCCTGCTCCATCCAATCCATTGTAGAAGCGCCATCGTGGGTTTCACCGATTTTATGATTTTTGCCGGTATAAAATAAAATACGCTCAGTCATAGTGGTCTTACCAGCATCAATATGCGCCATAATACCAAAATTACGATAATCTTCAATTTTATATTCGCGAGCCATTGCACTTGCCTTAAATTTTTAACACGTCTACCAACGATAGTGAGAGAATGCACGATTAGCCTCAGCCATACGATGAACATCCTCACGCTTCTTGACCGCAGAACCACGATTATTTGCCGCATCTATCAACTCACCAGAAAGACGATCAATCATTGTCGTCTCATTTCGCCCACGTGCCGCCGAAATCAACCAACGTATAGCAAGAGCCCGACGTCTATCAGGACGAACATCAATCGGAACTTGATAAGTAGCACCACCAACACGACGCGAACGGACCTCAACATGAGGAGCAACATTTTCCAACGCTTGATGAAACAGGACCACTGGATCTGCCTTAATTTTCTTTTCCACAGCTTCAAGCGCACCATAAACAATACGCTCAGCAACTGACTTTTTACCATCAAACATAATGGCATTCATAAACTTTGTGACAACCAAATCACCAAATTTAGGATCTGGATTAACTTCACGCTTCTCTGCTCTATGGCGACGGGACATTGGCTTTGTCTCTCAATATTATTTTGGACGCTTTGCGCCATACTTAGAACGACGCTGTTTACGATTCTTGACACCCTGAGTATCAAGCAAACCACGAATAATGTGATAACGAACCCCTGGCAAATCTTTTACACGACCACCCCGAATCATAACAACAGAGTGCTCTTGAAGATTATGCCCCTCTCCAGGAATATAACCAATCACCTCAAATCCATTTGTCAAACGGACCTTAGCAACTTTACGAAGTGCAGAATTTGGCTTCTTCGGTGTCGTTGTATAGACACGAGTACAAACCCCACGCTTCTGTGGATTCGACTGAAGAGCAGGGACCTTGTTGCGCTTAACTGGCGCTACACGCGGCTTGCGAATCAACTGGTTTACGGTAGGCATGTAACCTTCCTCTTTATTTGATCTACGTTCGTCTCGCCCACTTGGGCTTTATTCTATTTTTAATACTCCGACAAAACTCGAAGTAAATACTAAACTTACACACAAAATCGGGCACGCCGGCTATAAACAGCTCACCCGATCATAAGCAGAGAAGGCAATGGCCTTTTGCACTGACATTTGCTTTTAACTTTTAAAATAAACCTGCTTGAATAATCCTCTGAATACAAAAACAGGTATCACTCTTACATGTCCGTAGAACCCTTAATAGCGAGAACACATACATTCGTCAAGGACTAAACATCAGAAAGTTTTTTAAAAATGAAAAATAATCAACTTTCAATGCTTTAATCGAATTTCTACAAGAGTTCTTGATAAACCACATTACCATAGTAATATCTTCTATACAATAATTTTAAAGAGACATAACATATCGTAAAGATATCAAAGGTATTTATTTATGAAACATTTTAACGTAGCAATTTAATAAATTGCACACAATTTAAGACAAGCATAATGAAAATAGTAACGTGGAATATTGCCGGAATAAAAGCACGACATGAAACATTATATCAATGGCTACAACACAATCAGCCGGATATCGTCTGTTTACAAGAAATTAAAAGTACCGATGAGAATTTTCCACGCGATGCAGTTGAAAGACTAGGTTATCACATAGAAACGCACGGACAAAAAAGTTTTAATGGTGTTGCGATTCTTTCTAAAAAAACACCTGATGAAGTGATCCGTCGATTACCTGGCAATGATAATGATGAACAAACACGTTACATTGAAGCCGTTTATTCAACAAATAAAGGCGTTGTTCGTATTGCATCTCTCTATTTGCCAAATGGAAACCCTATAAAAAGTGAAAAATATCCTTATAAAATGGAATGGATGGAAAGATTGTATGCACATGCAAAAAAATTGCTTGCTTATGAAGAACCCCTTATCCTAGCTGGTGATTATAACGTCATTCCTACTCCATTGGACGCAAAAAACCCTCAAGAATGGAGTAATGACGCTTTATTTACTCCACAAACAAGACAAGCATTCCAACGCATTGTTCATTTAGGTTTTTATGATGCTATTCGTAATGTAACAGATACCTCCTCATTCAGTTTCTGGGATTTTCAAGCCTCTGCATGGCTCAAAAATAACGGGATTCGCATTGATCATTTGCTCTTATCACCAGAAGCTATTGATCAACTTATTTGCGCTTATAGCCAAAAAGAAGTAAGGGGATATCAAAAACCATCAGACCATGTCCCCGTTTGGATCCACCTTAATTTCAGTTAATTAGGGTACAACACCCGATTTTATTGTGATAAAAAATATCCCATCTAAAATAATAAATGTGCTACACCATGCAAACAATATACCTTAAACAATAAAATCAATTACTAAGAATTTTAAATAAATGGAGGACATCAATGAGAAAATCACTGTTAATGTTTATTGCAGCAACTGCCATTGGGCTCACAAGTGTCGCACATGCTGGAAATGATACCCTTGAAAAAATAAAAAAAACAGGAGAGATTACGCTGGGTGTGCGTGAATCATCAGGTCTAGCCTATGCCCTCGGCAATGACAAATATGTCGGTTTCCACACAGAAATGGCAGAGCGTATTATTGACGATATTTCAAAAAAAATTGGGAAGCCAATCAAAATTCATTATCTCCCCATCACATCACAAAATAGAATTCCTCTCTTGAAAAATAGTACCTATGATTTTGAATGTGGCTCAACAACAAATAATGTTGCCCGTAGTAAAGAAGCCGCTTTTGCTTATACTACTTATGTCGAAGAAGTTCGAATTGCCGTAAAGAAAAATTCTAACATTAAATCTCTTGATGATTTAAATGGGAAAAAAATCGCAACCACTACCGGTACAACATCTGTTCAACTTATCCGCAAAAATAAACGTGCAAAAAACATTCAGTTTAAAGTTTTAAAGGGAAGAGATCACGGAGATAGTTTTTTATTATTAGAATCTGGTAAGGCAGACGCTTTTGTCATGGATGCCTCAATTCTTGCTGGACATATTGCTAAATCAAAAAATCCGTCTGATTATATCATTCTTGATACTGTACTTTCAGTCGAACCTATCGCCTGTATGCTCAGATTAAATGACAAAAACTTCGAACAAGCAATCAACGATAGCATCTTGCGTCAAATCAAAGACGAATCACTCGAAAAACTTTATGATAAATGGTTTATGAAACCAACTCCGCCTGCAAACACTATTGTCAACCTTCCTTTATCTAAATCAACGAGATATGCTTGGGAACATCCAAATAATAAACCTCGGGAAGATTATACAGAGAATAATTTGTAGAGTTTAAAAAAGAATAACCACATTGTTTAGAAAATTGAATGTGGTTATGTTTTAGTTTATTTCTTAATAAATTCAGCATATGTAAAAATATTGCTGATTTATTATTTTGTTTTGCAGATGACTAAATTTAGGAAATATTAAAATTGATGGACTTTTCTTTCCTTTGTACAGATGATCTTGACCAAACACTCGTAGCTGGATGTCTTGGAACTCCTGGTGTAAGTCATACCTACTTAGATACACTGCTTGATGGCTTAAAGAATACAGTTATATTATCGATCTCTTCACTAATCTTAGCGGTGCTTTTGGGTGTCATTATAGGGACAATGCGCACTCTACCGAATACTTCCATGATCCGCTGCTTATTACGTGCTATTGGAAGTATATGGGTGGAGATCATGCGTAACATTCCTTTGCTTGTACAAGTGTTTTTATGGTATTTTGTTGTGCCTAAAATTTATCCACCAGCGATGAACTTTTCACCCATTCTCTTAATAACGTGTGCCTTGGGGTTCTTTACATCCGCCCGCATAGCAGAACAGGTCCGCTCAGGAATTGAAGCGATTCCTTCTGGTCAGCGCCACGCAGCTATGGCAATGGGATTTACGACCTACCAAATTTATCGTTATATCATATTACCGCGTGCTATGCGTACAATCATGCCACCACTTACTTCAGAAGCAATGGGTATCGTGAAAAATTCATCTATAGCATTCGCCGTTTCAATAAATGAACTGATGCAATTCCAATACCAAACAATCGAAGAAGTAAGTCACGTTTATGAAAACTATCTCATAGTTACGATTCTTTATATCTTTATAGCCTTATTCGTATTTATTATTATGACAATAATTGAGCAAATGCTCAAAGTTCCTAATTTTCAAACAGAGGAACACTAAATATGATAAATTTTATAACCTCTCAGTTTGGATTTTCTACTCCTTTCAATTTTTCAGATTTTGATTTTTCATTTTTTACTTTTGATGTATTTTGTTCTTACATTTTATCAGGTTTGCTCTTTAGCATTTTTCTCACCCTTTTTGCCACTGTATTTGGACTTATTTTCGGTACACTCTTAGCAATGATGCGGCTTTCTTCTATAAAACTACTCTCTTGGCTTGCAGTAATTTATATAACTGCCATGCGTTCAATACCGCTTGTTATGGTTATCTTATGGTTTTTCGTGCTTTTACCTTTCCTAACTGGAACATCAATCGGTGCAAATAAATCAGCACTCATTACCTTTACCGTATTTGAAACCGCTTATTTTGCCGAGATTATGCGTGCCGGCATAAATTCCATTTCGCAAGGACAAAAACAGGCAGGGCAAGCTCTTGGAATGACATATTTGCAAAATATGTATGTTGTAATTCTACCTCAAGCTTTTAGAGATATGCTTCCAATCTTTTTAACACAAGTTATCATCCTCTTTCAGGACACAACGCTTGTTTATGCAATTAGTGGGAATAGTCTTTTGAATGGTTTTGATATTGTTGCTAACAATTTTGGTGTAAAACAAGAAGCTTATGTCTTGGCAGCCATTTTTTATTTTGTTATTTGTTTTACACTATCGCAAATAGTTTTGTATCTACAGAAAAAAATATCCATTATTCGCTAACAGGAAAAAAATGTCTAATCATATGATCGAAATAAAAAATGTTTCCAATTGGTATGGCGAAATTAATGTTCTTAAAAACTGTACAGCCAATATTAACAAAGGGGAAGTTGTTGTGGTTTGTGGTCCATCAGGATCAGGAAAATCAACCTTTATTAAAACTATTAACGCCCTTGTCCCTTTTCAAAAAGGAGAAATTTGGATTAACGGAACACCAGTTCATTCAAAAAAAACAAATTTGCCTAAATTGCGCAGCCATGTAGGAATGGTATTTCAGCACTTCGAGCTTTTCCCACATTTATCTGTCACAGAAAATTTGACAATTGCACAAATCAAAGTCCTAAAGCGCACCAAAAAAGAAGCACTTGAACGCGGTTTATTATATCTTGAACGCGTTGGACTCATTGAACATAAAAATAAATACCCTGGTCAACTTTCTGGAGGTCAACAACAACGTGTTGCTATTGCTCGCGCCTTAACTATGGATCCACTCGTAATGCTTTTTGATGAACCGACATCTGCTCTAGATCCTGAAATGGTAGGTGAAGTACTCGATGTTATGATTAGCTTAGCTGAAGAGGGTATGACGATGATTTGTGTAACGCATGAAATGGGATTTGCGCAAAAAGTTTCTGAACGTGTTATTTTCATGGATCAAGGAAAAATTCTCGAAGACTGCTCTTCTGAAGAGTTTTTTTCTGATCCACAAGCCAGAACGCCTCGTACGCAGGACTTTTTATCTAAAATCCTTAGCTATTAACTATCACATATATCCCTAAAAACCGCATCTGTTGTAAGACCAAACATAAGAGATAAGGATTTAGTGTCGGAGAGGTCGCTAAATGTTGCAATAAAATGTTCAAAAATTGTTGCTTTTTAAAATGTCACCAACCAGCGACATTGCTATACGCTTTTCAAATTCATCACAAATGGCAAAAGCGTGCTCTTGCATAGGACGAATCCAATCTCGATCTTTTATACTCGCCTTTTCATAAGCTACAGTTAGCAATGCTGTGCCGCGAACAACTTTTCCTGCCTGAAGCAGCATATTCCCAAGCATCGCTTGAGCAGGAGGGTTTCCTTTTCTTGCAGAAAGCTGGAACCATCGTGCCGCCTGTACAAGGTTTTTTTCTCTTCCCTCTCCCTTTAAAAACATTTTTCCTAAATGGTACTGAGCTTTAGGATTTCCATAATTCACCGCAGCCTGCATATAAAGACGAACAGCATAAGAAGGATTAGGTTTCACCGGTGAGTGAGGAATACCTTTTTTTATATAACCTGCAAGTTTGACCAATGCATCAGAAATATAGCTCTCATCCTCTGAACCAAGAGCAGCACCTTTTTCAACAATATACGCAAAAAAATTGTACGCCTTATAATCATCTTCAGGGACACCATCACCCTCTGCATAGATATAACCAAGCTTCCAATACGCACCGATACTTCCCATATCAGCTGCACAACGTAACGCTGAAATTGCCTGATTTATTTGCCCATTTTTATAAGCAGACATACCACGTTTCAAAAAATAAAATGAATTACCAATAGCTTTCTGCTCACTATTTGCATCTAGCACACAAAAAAGTAAAAGAACTCCTCCTAAAGTAACAATAATCGAGACCTTTCTCCATATTTTAAGCCCGTTTCCCATCCAAAACTTCTCCCCTCATCTTCGTTTTAATCATTACATCTATCACAAATTCTTTGTATAGATTTGAACCCTTCTTAGTAAGAGAAACAAATTACTGCGAATGCCTCATATTTTAGCAGAAAAACGACCAAAAGAAAATCTCTCCAAATATCTAACAAAAAAACTTTTACTTTTATAGATAACTAACTGATTTTTAATCACACATCATCATTCTGTATTTTATAGCAGATCTCTTGAGAGTTATAGCTCTTGATTATTTTAACATTCTTATTATCCTATCCAATAGGAAGGCGCATATAGTAAAAAGCAGTTTTAGAATAGAAGGCCCTATTACACCAATCTCGCTAAAGCAATAGATATTTTCTTTCGCGTAGCACGCAATTCTGCAATTCTGTTACGTTCAACCTCAATAATCTCCGATCTTGCATTTTCTATAAACTTTTGATTGTTTAATTTAACTGATATTTTTTCAATATCTTGCTCAATTTTACTAATGTATTTTATCAAACGAGCACGTTCAGCTTCCAGATCAATCAATTGCCCCAATGGTAAACAAAAAATTGCCTCTCCAAAAATCATTTGTGCTGAAACAGCTGGAACTTTATCAGAAAAATGTATTATCTCAATACGCGCTAACTTTTTAAGAAGAGTATCATAACGCTGCACACGCTCTCGCGTTAAATCCCCTGCCTCTACAATAACAAGGGGTGCGAGTGCCCCTGCCGGAATATTCATTTCAAAACGAACAGACCGAATCTCACAAACAACATCAATAAGCCAATTAATATCGGCAGCAGCCTCTTCATCTACAAACTCTCCCTCTGGCCATTGTATCAATGCGAGCATATCCTCACGTTTCATGTTTGGCGTTTCTGTAAGAGACCACAACTCCTCCGTTATATGAGGCATAAAAGGATGAAGAAGTTTATAAACCTCATCTAAAACCCAAGCAGTACAAGCTTGAGCTTCACTTTTAGCATCCTCATTTAAACCTTGAAAAACAGGTTTGAGAAGCTCCAAATACCAATCACAGAGTATGTTCCAAATGAAGCGATAAAGAGTACTAGCAGACTCGTTAAACTTATAATTTTCAATACCAGTAGTCACTAGAGATACAGTTTTAGATAACTCTGTTAAAATCCAACGATTAAGCGCAAGTTTTACTTTTTCTGGCCTAAAAGTCGGGTCATGCTTAACACCGTTCATCTGTGCAAATCGAGTAGCGTTCCATAATTTTGTAGCAAAATTACGATAACCTGCAACACGGGAAGGATCAAGTTTTACATCACGCCCCTGTGCCGCCATAATAGCCAAAGTAAAACGCAATGCATCTGCACTATATTGATCAATGAGCTCTAATGGATCAATAATGTTCCCCTTCGACTTTGACATTTTTGCCCCCTTCTGATCTCGAACGAGAGCGTGCACATAAACCGTTGGGAAAGGAACCTCACCCATAAAATGAAGCCCCATCATCATCATACGCGCAACCCAGAAAAAGATAATATCAAACCCCGTAACCGATAGAGATGTTGGATAAAAAGTAGCTAATTCAGTCGTTTTATTGGGCCAACCTAGCGTTGAAAAAGGCCAAAGAGCTGATGAAAACCACGTGTCTAAAACATCTTGATCACGGGTTAATTCAACCATTTCACCATAATGAGAGAGAGCTGAATCTAAAGCTTCTTCTTCACTTTTTTCAACAAAAACCGTACCATCAGGACCATACCAAGCCGGTATCTGATGCCCCCACCATAATTGGCGCGAAATACACCAAGGTTGAATATTTTGCATCCAATTGAAATAAGTTTTCTTCCAACTATCGGGAACAAATTGTGTTTTTCCTTGATGAACAGCTTCTATTGCTGGCTTAGCTAATTCTGCAGCGTGGACATACCATTGATCTGTCAAGAATGGTTCAATAGGTACTCCACTGCGATCTCCATGAGGAACAGTGTGTGGATGATCATCCACAGCTGCTAAATACCCTCCCTCTTTCATCAAAAAAACAATCTTATCGCGTGCAACAAAACGATCAGATTGATCGAGATTTTTTACCAATATTTCTAATTCATCTGATAAGATTAAACCATCAAAAAATGCTTCATTCTCACGTAGAAAAATCTCCGCTTTTTTTGTAAAAATATTGATCAAACGTAGATTGTTGCGTTGCCCTACTTCAAAATCATTAAAATCATGTGCTGGTGTAATTTTTACAGCACCACTTCCCTCATCAGGATCTGCATAAGCATCACCAACAATCAATAACCTACGACCAACAAGCGGCAAAATAGCATTTTGACCTATAAGATTTTTATAACGTTCATCTTCAGGATTAACCGCAATTCCCGTATCACCAAGCATTGTTTCTGGCCGTGTTGTCGCCACTGTTATAAAAGTTGTAGCATCATTTGGATTAAAAACTTTACCTTCAAGTGGATATCTAAAGTGCCACAAATGGCCTTTGACTTCTTTTTGCTCAACTTCAAGATCCGAAATAGCCGTTAACAATTTAGGATCCCAATTAACCAAACGCTTATCCCTATATATCAAACCTTGTTTATAAAGTGTGACAAAAGCTTCACGAACCGCTTGAGACAAACCTTCATCCATTGTAAAGCGCTCACGCGACCAATCACACGAAACACCAAGGCGACGCAGCTGGTTTGCAATAACACCCCCAGTTTTGTGACGCCATTCCCAAATACACTCAACAAATTTTTCTCTACCCATTTCTTGACGTGTAGGCTCTTGACGCTCGGCAAGTTGACGCTCGACAACCATCTGCGTAGCAATCCCCGCATGATCCATGCCAGGCTGCCATAACACATTCTTACCACGCATACGTTGAAATCTAACTACAATATCTTGAATTGTCGTATTGAGTGCGTGCCCCATATGAAGTGAACCCGTAACATTGGGGGGCGGAAGCATAACGCAAAAAGATTCTGCATCACTTTTTGAACCCGCCCCTGCTTTAAAAGCACCACGAGCCTCCCACCTCTTTGCAACCCGTTGCTCTATGGAAGCAGCATCACAGTTTTTTTCTAGCATTCCACCCATCCATAACGCCGCTGAAAAATGCAACATATGATCTAAAATCCGATCATATCCTTTGCAATCCTCACCTACTCATATTAAGCTTGCAAAACTGCAAACAAAATCCTTATAAAATAAAATGAAAAAATAACGAAGCGTTAAGACGACTTTTTAATTGCCTTAACAATCTCTTCATGTAGAATATTCTCAAGCAAAATAGGCAATTTAGACTGTAACCATTCTGCTATAGCTGGGCGCAAGACGTCCTTTGCAATCTTCTCCGCAGAAGAAATACAATATTCGGACAACTCCACATGACCAGCAACCACGTTTTCCAAGTGTGACACACCAACCTTATCACTATATTCTTTTGTTTTATGAACAGAACGCTGTTCTTCAGAAGAAAGCTTTATCTTTTGCATATCCACACCAACCGTATTATTTCCTTCTACCCTATTCTCTTTCTCCTGCGTTAAAGAAAAATCCTGATTTTCAGAAGAAAGGCCAATACGATCGGCCAAAGCTTTCATTGCATCATCAACCGATAAAGTCGTATCATAAACATCTTCCGGTGCCACCGGCAAACGATCTGCAGACGCATTGGCTGCAACATCTTCATTTAAAAGGTGATCAGGTTGAACTGCATTTTCTTCGATTATTTCACGAATAGATGTCAAAATTTCATCCATACTTGGCTCACGTAATACGCTTGAACTCTGTACCATACTTTAAAACCTCTCAAAGACGCAATAACAAACAGAATCATACTTTCAGTGTAAGGAAAAGAATCATAAGATCAACATGCCTTCTTTTATATTTTCAAACATGCTATTATATTTTCAAACATAATTGTCACGAAGAGGACGCTATACACAACTTTCCTCATTTATTATAAAACAACATCCAATCGCTATCTTGTTCTAATGTGATTAACTACGGCCTTTCCAATCTTCTGAAAACTAAAAGTATTTGCAGATTAAGAGCCTCTTTCAAGTATTATCGGATATATTTAATTGTTTTTAAACCTAAATGACCTGCAGTTAATTTACCAATGGAAGATTGAACACTATAACTCGCAACAACCGCATTACGTTCTGCAATAGCAAGCGCAATTTGAGCATTAATCAACAGAGTTCGAGAATTTAAAACATCCAATGTCGTCGCCTGTCCCACACGATTCTCTTGAAGACGACCTTTAAGAGCAATTTCAGCAGCACGTACACTCTCGCGATAAGCAACAACAGACGCACGTGCGCTCTTTAACTGAAACCAAGCAGACGTAAGAGACTGTCTTATATTACTATGAGCAAGATCAAGTTGAAGATGAGCCTGTCCAAGTTGTTCCTTGGACTGTCGAATCTGAGCAGATGTACGCCCCCCTTCAAAAATTGGAACACTTAACGACAATCCTACTGATTTAGAAACTCCATCTTCCCCAGCACCATTGTAAATCCGGTTATAAGACGCTGTTGCAGAAAAATCAACTTTAGGAAGCAAGGCCCCTTCTTTTGCCTTTACATTGTAAAGGCTAGCATCAACCAAATATTTTGCATAAAGAATTGCTGGATGCGATGCAACGCTCATTTGGTAAGCAGCATCAAGATTAACCGGTAAATCTTTTGCCACTGGTGGATATGTTAATTTTTCAGGATCAGCACCAATAATTTGTCTATAAACTGCCTCTGCTGATTTTACATCAGCATGTGCAAGACTCAGTTCTGAAACAGCCACAGAACGCGCAGCTTGTGCTTGGGAGAGATCAACGCGCCCTCCCTCTCCCACATCAAATTTCGCTTTATTAGAACGAACTTGCTCTTCAAGAGCAGCCAAATTTTCTCTGCGAAGATCAGCAATACGACGTGCTTGATATACATTAGTATACGCTGTTACAGTATCGAGAAAGGTATTTTGCTCAGTATTACGAAGATATTCACGCTGTGCCTGCAGCTTAACCTGAGCTGAAGAAAACATGTTTTGCGTAATAAAACCATCAAATAATCTTTGATTTAATTTTATTCCTATAGATCCAGAAGTGATATAAGGACCGGTCATAGACTTATTCCGCCCATAACTTCCAATCCCCTCAATTTGCGGCAATAACCCCGAACGTGCAATAATCACATCATCACTTGAGATGCGTAGAGCTGCCCGCTCACTATTTAACTTAGCATTGTGTACATACGCTTTAGCAAAAGCACCCATCAGTGTTTCAGCATCAACCGAACCTGATATAAAAATACTCGAAACCAGCAACAAACACGCTTGAAATTTCTTGTTTATTTTCAACACAATAACACACTCTAAATTAATCATACAACTTATCTTTATTCACAAACAAAACAAACATTAAAATATAAAATCAGGTGTTTTTAAAAAACTAGCAAGAGGCTTTACAGCGAGATTAAAAGTACGACGCGCCGCAATAACTCCATCTTGCTTTACATAGATTTGTGCAACACCGGAATTACCATATCCTTCAACCACAATAAGGCGTCCATCATCTTTCATTTGCTCAAAGATACCCTCCGGAATAAAATCAACTGAACCCTCGATAAAAATTAGATCATAAGGCCCCTCAACGGCATATCCCTGCTCCAAATAGCCATGAATCACAATTACATTACCACACTTATTACATTCTAAAGTCTCAGCTGCTCGTTCCGAAAGAGCTTTATTATTTTCCAATGCAATCACAGTCCGTGCAAGCTTTGAAAGTAATGCCGCACAATAACCACTATTTGCACCAATATCTAAAACAACATCCGATGATCTTACAGCTGCAAGCTGTAGTAATTTTGCAAGAGAAGCAGGTCGCATCAAGTAGCACGCAGGTAACCCATTTTGCGCAGGACATACAATAATATCACTATCAAGATAACTCAAAGCTTTTATATCTTCTGGTACGAAATCTTCACGCGGTACCGTTAAAAAAGCTTCAAGAACTGGTAAATCCGTCACATCTACTGTACGAATTTGATTGTCAACCATTTTGCGACGAAGCTCTGCAAAATCTGCGACCATAACGACCATCTTCTCCTATATACAATACGAACTACAACAAAACAACGATAATGAGGGCTTAAAATCTTTATACTGTGGGTGTTACAAAAAAGTACGCTACAGTCAACAATTAGATTCTAACCGCACCATTTCTCGCGATAAAATCTCTTACCATAAAGGAAAGCAGTTTATTTGCACATATTATCCCTAAAGGTCACTTTATTTAGACACAGCTGGAGGCCTCGCCCGGAATCGAACCGGGATACAAGGATTTGCAGTCCTCTGCGTAACCATTCTGCCACGAGGCCTCGTCGACAAACATGAAACTGTCAATAAGGGAAGGCAGCACATACGTCAAGGTATAGAAAATTTTCTCTGCTTTTTTTCCTCTTCTTTTCCAATTTATGACATTTTTTTAAAAAAAAGTAATTTTATCCTTTGCAAATCAGTATTGCTTTGCTATAGCCCTTGCAGTTGAATGATTGGGCACCGTTCCCCGGTAGCTCAGTGGTAGAGCAACCGGCTGTTAACCGGTTGGTCGCTGGTTCGAATCCGGCCCGGGGAGCCACATTCTTTTCTATCATAGATAACTTATTGATACTTCATATGTTTTTTTAAGGTTCGCTGTAGCTTGACGGCAGGTTTTGTATATTTTGCCACTAGGTTTTGTACCAATTT
>NZ_LR736317.1:0-15667 GCF_902652675.1 Bartonella refiksaydamii | reverse complement strand
AAATCCCTTACTTTCAAAATAAGACATTGATTTAATTCTTCCTCATATCCCTCTTCCAAAATTATAAAAAAACATGTAAAAGATTTTTTAGTAGTAAGGTAAAGACCGTAGAGGCGTTACCTCAAATGAAATCTCATTAAAGAAAAGAAGAAAATTTATGCAATTGCGTAATATCGCCATCATTGCCCACGTTGATCATGGCAAAACAACACTCGTAGACGAGCTTCTTAAGCAATCAGGGAACTTTCGCGATAACCAGCGTACCAGTGAGCGTATGATGGATTCAAACGACATTGAAAAAGAACGCGGAATTACAATTCTAGCAAAAGTAACGTCCGTTGTTTGGCAAGATACCCGAATTAACATTGTTGATACACCGGGTCACGCCGATTTTGGTGGAGAAGTTGAACGTATTTTGCATATGGTCGATGGAGCAATTGTGCTTGTTGATGCAGCTGAAGGGCCTATGCCGCAAACAAAATTTGTCGTTGGTAAAGCTTTAAAAGTAGGATTACGCCCAATTGTTGCTATCAATAAGATTGACCGAGCTGATGCGCGTGCTGATGAAGTTATCAATGAAGTTTTTGACCTTTTTGCAGCTCTTGATGCAACCGATGAACAGCTTGATTTTCCCATTCTTTATGGATCAGGCCGTAATGGATGGATGGCTGAATCCCCTGAGGGGTCAAAAGATAAAGGACTAAGTCCTCTATTTGATCTTGTAATTCGCCATGTCCCTTCTCCTAGTGTAGCAGAGGGACCATTTCGTATGATTGGAACTATTCTTGAAGCAGATCCATTTTTGGGACGAATTATTACTGGACGTATTCATTCGGGCTCTATAAAATCTAATCAAAGTATCAAAGTTCTTGGACAAGATGGAAAACTTTTAGAAACTGGACGTATTTCAAAAATTTTGGCATTTCGTGGGCTAGAACGGCAACCCATTGAAGAAAGTATTGCTGGTGATATTATAGCGATTGCAGGTCTACAGAAAGGTACTGTTGCTGATACTTTCTGTGATCCTGCTGTCAATGAACCTCTCACCGCTCAACCAATTGACCCTCCCACTGTTACCATGAGTTTTCTTGTCAATGATAGCCCCCTTGCAGGAACTGAAGGCGATAAAGTAACAAGTCGTGTAATTCGTGATCGTTTGGTAAAAGAAGCAGAAGGTAATGTAGCCCTTAAAATTGAAGAATCAGCCGATAAAGATTCTTTCTACGTTTCAGGACGAGGAGAATTGCAACTTGCAGTTCTCATTGAAAATATGCGCCGTGAAGGATTTGAACTTAGTGTTTCACGTCCACGTGTAGTTATGCAAAAAGATGAAAATGGAACAACTCTTGAACCAATCGAAGAAGTTGTTATAGATGTTGATGAGGAATATTCTGGAACTGTCGTGCAAAAAATGTCTGAACGTAAAGGTGAAATGGTTGAGCTGCGTCCTTCTGGGGGTAATCGTGTCCGCCTTGTCTTTTACGCACCAACGCGAGGTCTTATTGGCTACCAATCAGAGCTTTTGACGGATACACGTGGCACAGCAATTATGAATCGTCTCTTCCACGCCTATGAACCTTATAAAGGAGATATTAGTGGACGTGTGAATGGTGTTATGATCTCAAATGATAGCGGTGAGTCTGTCGCTTATGCTCTTTTTAATCTCGAAGACCGTGGACCCATGATCATTGATGCTGGCGTTAAAGTCTATCAAGGTATGATTATTGGTATACATTCACGTGATAATGACTTAGAAGTGAATGTTTTAAAAGGAAAAAAACTAACCAATATGCGTGCTTCTGGAAAAGATGAAGCCGTAAAACTAACCCCTCCACTTAAAATGACATTAGAACGCGCCCTATCGTGGATACAAGATGATGAACTAGTGGAAGTGACTCCTAAAAATATTCGTCTACGCAAACTCTATCTAGACCCCAATGAACGCAAACGTTTTGAAAAAACACGTGTATCAACTTCAAGCTAATTTTGTGGCGCTCTCAATCAAGTGTTTTATTGTATCTAACTTCATCACACTCCAGAAAGGATATTTATATGAATATTAAGGAAATCCCCGTTGGTAAAAATCCACCAGAAGATATCAATGTCATTGTAGAAGTCTCTCTTGGTGGTCAACCAATAAAATATGAAATGGACAAAAAATCGGAAGCGTTGTTTGTTGATCGTTTTCTTCATACATCAATGGTTTATCCTGGAAATTATGGTTTTATTCCACATACTCTTTCAGATGATGGTGATCCCATTGATGTTCTTATCTGTAATATCCGTCCACTTATTCCGGGTTGTGTTATTAACGTTCGCCCTATCGGTGCTCTAATTATGGAAGATGACGGTGGTAAAGACGAAAAAATTATTGCTGTCCCTACTCCAACATTAACAAAACGCTATATTAATATTCATGACTATACAGATCTTCCTGAAATTACACTAAAGCAAATTGAGCATTTCTTCGAACATTACAAAGACCTTGAACTTGGAAAATGGGTCAAAATTGAAGGATGGCGTGATAAAAGTTTTGCACATGAACTAATTATGCAAGCTATTGAGCGCAATAAGGAAATATAATTCTTTCAAAAAATAAAGCCTATTTTAAATGGGCTTTTACTTTGAGGTATGTTCTTCTAAAGATTGCCATATTTGCTTTAGCTCTTCCAAGTATGTTGAAAAGTGAAGCTGTTTGTAGCGAGATGTTGTGCCACTTTTCAGAGAAATACAAGAAGATGGAATTTTCCATTGCTTCGCTAAAAACTTAATGAGGGCTTTATTTGCCTTTCCATCTTCAGGAACAGCACGAAGGCGTACAACCAAATATTGCTTTCCATTATCCCTGCTTTCAACCCCCATAATTCGATCAACAGAAGCTTTGGGAATGAGATATACAAATAAACTCAAACCATTCGTATCAAATTTATGAAACATTTTCATACGTCTCATACGAGATTTCTATAGATACATATTTGCATAAACGCGCCACATAAATGTACGAATAAAATAAATAATGATGAAAACTACAACAGGCGAAATATCAATTGCTCCGAGATTGGGCAAAATCTGCCGGATACGACTAAGAACTGGCTCCGTAAGGTGATAAAGGAAGCTTCTTATTAAAACAACAAAGCGATTGCGCGTATTTATGATATTAAATACATAAAGCCAAGAAAAAATGACACTTGCGATTAAAATATCAACATAAATATCAAAAACGAGATCAATCACTTTAAGCAATATATAAAGCACGCTTTATCCCTCTTTCAATTAAAGAAACAAAAGATCATATAGTCGGAATAAAATAGCCGGACAAAACAGAAGCGACAGCGAATAATCTGAAAACCTAAAAAAACTCTGAATATCCTTTATATAATGATCTTGTCATTTTAACTGTAAATATGCGACAAAAAAGACACTTAAACTAAAAACGGCCTTTAGAGGCCGCCTTTATTGTATTTTCAGATTATTTCTGCAAAGCAGTCAAACGATTAAGGGCACTGCTAAAACCATTCAACTGAACAAATAAATCATTCAAAGGGGGTTCGCCCGGAGCAGCAATCGTCATAGCCAACTTCAAATGTTTTCCAGCACGTAAAGCCGCTACGTGATTTTTGTCAAAAACTATTGGCACAATGCAACCAGCTGGTACACAAGTCCGAATACCGGTTTCAATAACAGCCTTCCCCTCATCAACTTGTAAACGAACAGGTTTAGAGACCAAAATGCCAAAAGGAACCGTTAAATTACCAGATACAACACCATCAGTATTGAGAATAACATTCATAGCCACAACGACACGGCCTTGATCATTCACCTCTTGACGGTGCATAAAACAGACTTTTTTTCCTTCTTGTATACCACAGTTAATAGTCCACAAGCCGTATGTTTCAGTTAAAGAAGAAGCACCATTTGGCAATGTAGCTGCTGCACCTTTTGTTTCAGCAGACTTTGAACTTGAAGCAAATGCTACAGAAGAAATACCCAAGAGAGTAAAAACTATAAGTAAATTAAATAACTTTTTCATCTTATATTCCAGTTTTTTACATAAAAGAAAAACACGTTTATTATCTTTTAGTGACTATACATAATATAAAGCATCTTAATAAAAAAAGAGCTTTCTATAGCTATATAGCTTTTATAATCGTTTAAGGCTACCTCGAAATTCATTGACCACTTTCATATAAACACGCTTTTTGAAAGAAATAACAATTGAAGGAAGGGTTTCCAGATCAACCCATTTCCACTGATCGAATTCCGCCTTATTACCATCTGGCGGGGGATTAATGACGATTTCAGAAAAATCTCCTGTAAACTGAAAAGCAAACCATTTTTGTATTTGTCCACGATATTTATTACTTAATGTACACCCAACAAGTTCTTGTGGAAAATCATAATGGAACCAATTTTGTGATTCTTTAATCAATTTTACAGATCGAATACCCGTTTCTTCATAGAGTTCACGATATGCTGCTTCTAATGGCTCTTCGTTTTCATCGACCCCCCCTTGAGGGAGCTGCCAACGATAAGACATCTCGGTATCAGCATGAGCGCACGTCATTAAACGGTGCCCAACCCAAACTTTACCCTCATGATTAAATACAACAATTCCAACACATTTCCGATAAGGAAGAGTTTTCAAATTAACCACCGCATCCATTCAATTGTCCACCAAAAACATAAGCTGCACACATCCTTTCTCACTTTAAAATATCCTTATTGGGATCTGGTGGAAATGCTGCATGTGCCATCTCACCCCGTAACAGCTTATAAGCCTCATTCAATTGGACATCATCCTTAGGGTCTTGCGGAACAAAAGCAGCCGAGCCAGAACCTTTATTGTTTTCTCGCTTCCCTTTGATATGCCCTTTTAATGCAGATTCACCAACTTTTACATCATAGCCTTTATATTTTTCAGGTAGAGGCTGCTCTACAATAATATCAGGTGTAATCCCAGTTCCTTGAATTGAAGTACCAGACGGCGTGTAATAGAGTGCTGTTGTTAAGCGTAAAGCACCATTTTCACCCAAAGGAATGATCGTTTGAACAGATCCCTTACCAAAAGATTGCGTACCTAAAATTGTAGCACGACGATGATCTTGTAATGCACCTGCAACAATTTCAGAAGCACTTGCAGAACCACCATTAATGAGTACAATAAGCGGCTTTTCATTAATGATATCCCCTGGCTTGGCATCAAATCTTGTCACATCACTTTTTTTACGTCCGCGGGTCGATACAATCTCACCTTTATTGAGAAAGGCACTCGAAACACTAACCGCTTGGTCTAAAAGACCACCAGGATTAAGTCGCAAATCAAGAACATACCCCTTCAACTTATCTTGAGGAATTTGAGACTGAATATCTTTAATTGCAGCCTGAAGATTACCAAAAGTCTGCTCAGAAAACTGAATGAGTCTTAAATACCCAATATCACCCTCAACGCGATATTTCACAGCCTTCACTTTGATGATATCACGAACAACCTTAATTTCGAGCGGTTTATCAACACCAGAACGAATAATTGTCAATACAATTGGTGTTCCAGGAGCACCTCGCATCTTATTAACAGCTTCATTCAATGTTTGACCATTCGTCTGTATACCATCAATTTTTGAAATAAGATCCCCTGCTAAAATACCTGCCTTTGAAGCAGGTGTATCATCCATTGGAGAAACAACTTTAATCAAATTTTTCTCCATAGTCACTTCAATACCAAGCCCTCCGAATTCTCCTTTTGTGGAGTCCCGCATTTCCTTGGCTTCTTGCGCATTCATATAAGATGAGTGAGGATCAAGCGATGTGAGCATCCCATTGATAGCATTTTCAATAAGCTTTTTATCATCTGGAACCGTCACGTATTGCGTACGCACTCGTTCAAAGATATCGCCAAATATGGCCAGCTCTTTATACGTATCACCTTCATTATTGGCAGCCACGGACTGCACCATAATCATTGAACTGGCGCCGAGCAATACCCCAGCGACTAAAAGAATAATTTTACGAATCATTTTGGTTCCTTCTTATTTTTCAGTCTGCCACCAAGGAGTTGGATTTACAGGCTTCCCCTGCTTTCTAAACTCAATGTAAAGCATTGGAGTCGTTTTGCCTATATCCAATGCAATACTGTTCGCAATAAATTGTATCCCCATCGTTCCAAGAGGTTCACCTGCAAGAACAAACTGTCCCTGAGTGACGTTGATTCTCGACATCCCGATAAGAACGATATGATAACCATTTCCAACATTAAGAATGATTAACTGTCCATAAGAACGAAATGGTCCAGCAAAAGCAACAAGAGCATCAGCAGGTGATATAACAACAGCCGCTGCTTCTGTTTCAATCATTTCACCAAAGCGTGTAATTTGCGAACTATTATTCATGTGTTGAATTCTTTTTCCCGAAACAGGAACAAGTAAAGAACCTTTTCGGCTTTCAAAATTGGCTTGCTCTAACAATTGTAAATTTTTCTGTACCTGTACTGAAACATCAGAACTAAGTTTTGATTGACGATCAAGCTCTAAAATCAATTCCTCCAAAGACTGAGCTTTTTTAACGAGAACAATGTTTTTTTGTTGCTGCTCTGTAAGTTCTTCTTCTGATTTTTTTTGTAATTTGGCTTTTTCATCTAATAAAAGCTCTAAACGCTTTTGCTGCTCTGCTTGATTTTGCATTTTAGCCTTTAGTGCAGTATATTCCGTAGCAATTGAATGGCGCAAATGCGTCAATTCCTTGAGGATTTTTGTTAAAACCTGTGTTTTTTCTTGCATTTGAGATACAGCAGCCCCTAATAAAACAGAACTACGAACAGAAGCTAACACGTCCTCAGTCCGCACCATAAGAGCAGGAGGAGGGTTCAACCCCATACGTTCTAAGAGTGCAAGAACTTCTGCAAATTCAGCGCGATGTCTTTTTAAACTTTGATAAACTTGTGCCTGTTTCCTTATCATTTTTTTAAGCTTTTGCTCCCTTTCAGCAATATCATTTGCTGCTGCACGTTCTGCTTTAGCAGCTTTTATGAGTGCTTCACTTAAAGCACGTTGATCTTTTTTTAAACGCTCAACTTGACGTGTAAGAGAAGCAACACGCTCACGTGAGAGCGAAATATTTTGGCGAATTTCTGCCAACGCTTTACGTGCTGCTTCTACACTGCTTACTGTATCTTCAGCATGCAATACAGAAAAGCAAAAAAATATACTCAAGAACAGCACCACAAATGTAACGCATTCCTCATATAAACATTGTCTTTTTTTATGAAGAAGCTTCTTCATTTGCCTAACCATTAAGCATCATCACATAAATTAGTGATGTTTTAAATGATGCCCGCTAAAACAATATTAATAAATACACAAATAAGTGCTAAAAATTGCACAAAAATGTTAAAAACGATGATACGGGTGATTGTTCGCAATTGTTACAACACGATAAAGCTGTTCTGTAAGAAGTATGCGCGCAATTTGATGCGGCCATGTCATAAAACCAAAAGACAAAAGAAAATCAGCACGATTTCTTATCTGTTCATTATGCCCATCAGGTCCTCCCAAAGCAATTATAAGATCACGAATACCTTCGTCACGATAAAACCTCAATTTTTTAGCAAAAGCAGATGATGAAATCGACTCTCCGCGCTCATCCAACACAATTAATCGACACTTTTCAGGCAAAAACTCGATAAGCTTTCTTCCCTCTTCTTCCATGCGCTGACATGCTGTTTGTGCACGGCTTTCTGATATTTCCTGTAGTTTTTTAAAATGAAATCCTACAGCTCCAGAACTTTTAGAAAAACGATCCAAATAATGATCAACCAATTTGTACTCTGCTCCTTTCTTCATGCGACCAACAGCAAAAATAGAAATTTGCATGCTAATGATCTCCCAAAAGAACCGATTCTATATTTTTTAACTCTGGTAAAAGCCACATTTTTTCTAAATTGTAAAAAAGACGAATTTCCGGACGAAAAAGATGAACAATAATATCACCTGTATCAATCAATACCCAATCACCTCCCGTTAGCCCTTCTACACTTGCAAAACCGTACCCATTTTCTTTCCAAGCGCATAACAAATGGTCAGCAACAGCAGATACATGACGTTGTGAATGTGCTGAAGCTATGACCATGTAATCAGCTAAGAACGATCTGTCATGAATATCAATGGAGATGATGTCTTCTGCCTTTGTATCCTCTAAACTTTTGAGAATAATTTTAAGAGCATCAGCGACAGAAAAGATTTTTTTGTCTGCCGAAGATGTCATACTGTAAGAGTGTTTTTGTGAAATGTTTTCCAGACCAATATCCTTTCTTATCATTTGGAACATAGAAAAAGAGAATCTCCTCCTAAAAAGGAGCAGAATCTTATAAAGTGTTCAAGAAAAATCATTCTCCTTTAAACGAAGACTCGTTGAAGACTGAAAAGATAAAGGTCCATGTAAATAAGTCCAAGCTGGTGGTTTCATAAAAGGTAACCGTATACTTTCTCTCTCGTCTAAACGAAAAGAACGGTAAACATGAGCCATAGGTGAAGTGAGTGCTGACATATGCACAAAAGGACGATCAATAATCGCAATAGGAAGCATAGATACAACATCATGCCATCGACACCAGCGATGAATCGATGCAAAACTATCCGCACCCATAACCCACACAAAACGCACCCCTCGGCAACGCGCAAGAATATGAGAAACTGTATCTACTGATGCTTTACTCCCTATAGCCTGCTCAAAACCTGTTACGCGAATCTTCGGATGATCAATGAGTTCAACACTTAGTCGCATTCTCTCTTCTAAAGATGGTAAGCCTGTACAATCTTTTAAGGGATTTCTCGGTGTTACCATCCACCATAATTGGTCAAGACATAAACGCCGAATTGCAATTTCTGCCACAAGAAGATGCCCCGCATGCGGTGGATTAAAAGACCCACCAAAAAGACCCACAACATTGGATCTTTCAACATGTGGCATGCGATCTTTCCAAGGAAAAATTTGATTTTTCAATACCTAACCTGTCCGCTTCCTTTAACATGATACTGAAATGATGTCAACTGTTCAACACCTATGGGACCACGCGCATGCATTTTTCCTGTTGCGATACCAATTTCCGCCCCAAAACCAAACTCACCTCCATCAGCAAATTGTGTAGATGCGTTATGAAGCAAAATGGCCGAATCTAAACGATTAAAAAAGTCCTTTACCACCCTCATATCCTCAGCAATAATTGATTCCGTATGTCCCGATGAATAACGCTGAATGTGCGCAATAGCTCCCTCAATACCTTCTACTGTTTTAACAGAAAGAATTGCATCAAGATATTCGTATGACCAATCCTCTTCGGAGGCTAATTTGGCATCTGGCATAAGAAAAACAATATCCTCTGTTGCACGAATTTCACATCCCTTCTCCTGTAAAGCAGTCAGAACAGGAAGAAACTTTCTTAATGCGTGGCGGTCAATGAGAACTGTCTCAACAGCACCACATATACCTGTCCGCCGCAACTTTGCATTTAAAACAATGTTACGAGCCATATCTAAATCTGCCGACTGATCAATATAAATATGACAGAGCCCCTCTAAATGCGCAAAAGTCGGAACACGTGCATCGGACTGAACGCGTGCAACAAGGCTTTTCCCACCACGGGGGATAATAACATCAATCATACCGTCCAGTCCCTTGAGCATTTCTCCAACAGCACCACGATCTGTCGTCTCAACCATTTGAATGGCATCTTTAGGGAAACCAGCTTCCTCCAATCCTCTTACTAATGCCGAATGAAGTGCATGGGAAGAATGAAAACTATCTGAACCACCACGTAAAATTGCAGCATTTCCTGCTTTCAAACATAAAACGCTTGCATCAATTGTAACATTTGGCCGACTCTCATAAATAATGCCAATCACACCAAGAGGTGTACGGACACGACTAATATGGAGCCCATTTGGACGCATCCATTCACTCATAACTTGTCCAACAGGATCAGGTAAATAAGCAATTTGGCGAACACTGTCTATGATTGCACGCAAACGCAACTCATCTAACTTGAGCCTATCAACCATTGATGCCTTCAAATTATTCCGAGCAGCATTCGTTAAATCTTGACGATTAGCCCGTAAAATTTCAGCTGACTGAACCTCTAGATTTAAAGCTATCATTTCTAATGCTCTGTTCTTTTGTTCAGAAGACATAACCGCCAATGTAGTGGCAGCATGGCGTGCTTTTTGCCCCATGCTCTTCATTTGTTCTTCTAAAGCCATAGTATTGTCCACTCTACTAAAATAATAAATAAGTAAAAGATAACTTTTTTAAGCAGAATCGGTCAAGCAGCGTAAAACCATATCATTACGATGCACCATAGCAGAGCGCGCCTCATATCCAAGGATAGTTTCAATTTCTTCGCTTTTACACCCCATAATGCGTACAGCTTCATCCTTGCCATAATTCACAAGTCCACGAGCGATTTCAATTCCATTTGCATCAACAATTGCAACCGTATCTCCACGATGAAATCTCCCTTCAACCGCAACAACTCCTGCAGCTAATAATGATTTTCCAGCTTCAAGTGCTTTAACCGCTCCCTGATCAATTGTCAAAATGCCTGACGGATCTAAATGACCAGAAATCCATGCTTTCCAAGCATTAACGGGCTTTTCACTGGCAACAAAAAAACTTCTACGCTCTCCTCTATCAATTGCTGCAAGAGGATTCATACGTTTACCTGAAGTAATAACCATCGCCGTTCCAGCAGAATTTGCTATTTTCCCAGCATCAAGCTTGGTTTTCATTCCTCCACGAGAAAACTCTGAAGCAGCAACATCAGCCATTTTTTCTATATCACTAGTGATTGATGCAATAAAGGGTATAAATTCAGCTGTCGGATCATGACGAGGAGATTTCGTATACAGACCATCAATATCTGATAAAAGTATTAAAAGATCTGAACTCATCATCGTCGCTACACGTGCCGCTAAACGATCATTATCACCATAGCGAATTTCGCTTGTTGCAACAGTATCATTTTCATTGATAACAGGCACCGCTCCAAAACGTAAAAGCACATTAATCGTAGCACGTACATTAAGATAACGTCGTCGCTCTTCTGTATCGAAGAGAGTGAGCAAAATTTGCCCTGTTTTTAATCCATATTGAGCAAGCGCATCTCTATATGTTTTTGCTAATTCAATTTGCCCTAAAGCAGCACATGCTTGACTCTCTTCTAATTTCAAAGCTCTCTTAGGAGACTGCAGCAATGTCCTTCCCAAAGCAATAGCACCTGAAGATACCAATAAAACCTCCACACCTTTTTGGCGCAACTTAGCAACATCACTTATCAAACTTTTAAGCCATTCGGCGCGTAAACCTGTCTGAGGATCAACCAAGAGTGCAGATCCAACTTTAACTACAATACGTTTATAATGTGCAAGCTTTTGCAATCTAACTGTCATCTTAATCAACCTTGATATCGTTGCCTGCATCCTCTTTACGTGCCATTTCAATAATATGTGCCCCAGCACGTAGCACATTTTCTAAACCTTCACGACTGACCGCAGAAAACATCATTACAGATTTATCCGTTACTCTTTGCAAAAGTTCTTGTTTAGCTTTACGCTCTTCAATAGTAAGAGTATCTATCTGACTCAAAGCTACAATTTCAGTTTTATCACTCAAATTGTTTCCGTATGCTTCCAATTCATTACGCACAACTTGGTATGCTTTTGCCACATTTTCTTCTCGAGCAGAGATCAAATGAAACAAAACACGACAACGTTCTACATGCCCTAAAAAACGGTCCCCAATCCCCACACCTTCATGTGCTCCTTCAATTAAACCAGGAATATCAGCTAAAACAAATTCACGGGCATCAATGCGTGCAACACCAAGATAAGGATGAAGAGTAGTAAAAGGATAATCTGCAACTTTTGGTTTTGCAGCCGTTACTGACGCTAAAAAAGTTGACTTTCCAGCATTTGGCAAACCAATAAGCCCCGCATCAGCAATTAACTTCAAACGAAGCCACAATGTTCGCTCTTCTCCAGCTAAACCCGGATTTGCACGGCGAGGTGCCCGATTCGTAGACGTTGTAAAATGAAGATTTCCAAAACCGCCATTTCCTCCTTTTGCAAGACGATAACGCTGTCCAACCTTCGTTAAATCACAGATTAACGTCGCATTATCTTCTTCAAAAATTTGCGTCCCAACCGGTACTTTAAGGATGACATCATCACCCTTTTCACCCGTCATATTACGCCCCTTACCATGCCCCCCTGTTTTTGCTCTAAAATGCTGCTGATAGCGATAATCGATCAGCGTATTGAGTCCATCAATAACAAGCGCCCAAACATCACCACCACGCCCCCCATTTCCCCCATCAGGGCCTCCAAATTCAACGAATTTTTCACGACGAAATGATACTGCCCCTGCACCTCCATTACCAGAACGAATATAAACTTTAGCTTGATCAAGAAATTTCATTAAAAACGCTCACTGAGGAATCAATCCTTACCTCTACAGGCAATGCAATAATTTTACCAGTTTTTCATTATTTACAAAAGAAAAACTACAAATAATATCACTGACAACTGTTTGAGAATATCCTTACATTTAAATATGTCAGTAAGCTTAAGCCTTCGGACAAAAGAAACTATCGTTATCCTTTTGTTTTTCCCTTAAATTCCAGTGCCAAAAGATACAGCTCTACTGATTCTGCTCGACTTGAGGGAGGTTTAACGTGATAAACTGTTTTGAAATTCTGTTTCAATGTCGTGAGCAGGGTGTTTTCTGTCCCACCTTGAAAAGCTTTTGCTAAAAAATGCCCTCTAGGTTTGAGGACTGAAAGAGCAAAATCAGCAGCAACTTCACATAAATGAACCGTCCTTAAATGATCTGTCCGGCGATGTCCTGTTGTTGGGGCTGCCATATCAGACAGGACTACATCCGGCTTCACCCCTAAAGCATCAATTAATTTCTGTGGCGCATCTGCATGCAAAAAATCTATTTCCAGCGTCACAATCCCAGGCAACGGATCAACAGGCAAATAATCAATGCCAACCACGCTAGGCTTTTCATTACTTGATCCTACTAGACGCCCAGCCACCTGACACCATCCCCCAGGTGCCGCTCCCAAATCAATAACCTTTTGACCTTTTTTGAGAAATTTATAGCGCTCATTAATTTCGATCAGTTTATAGGCAGCACGCGAACGATAACCATCTATTTTCGACTGATGGACATATGGATCATTCAAATGCCTCTCTAACCATCGCCGTGATGATGCCTTAATAGTTCCTGCCTTTTTCTTCACGCGTTGATATAATTCATGCGATCCTGAACCACCATATCCACCCGTCGATGTTTTTGTCGTTTTTTTCATAGTTGTTCATTATCTCCATATTCCGATAGCTGCTAACGCTTGATACCTCTTTCTTTCCTATGACGATACCATACACCATCGCGCAACATCAGCTCTATCAAAATTTCTTCTCTCAATCCACGATCAGCAACTTTTAATCGTTTACTTGGCCAAACTTCTCGAATAACATCTAGAATTACACATCCTGCTAACACTAAATCTGCTCTCCATCGCCCAATACAAGGATTGCTTACTCGTTTTTTTATGTCCCATGACAATAAACGTTTCATCATAAGAGTAATATCTGCATCATTCATCCAAATGCCATCAACGCCTCTTCGATCATAACGCTCTAAATTAAGGTACATTCCTGCTAAAGTCGTAATCGTGCCAGAGGTTCCCAAAAGATGGAATTTTGAACTTTACACTAAAGCTCCTAATTTATGTCGGTCTGAAAAGTTATTTAAAAAACCTCGCACGTAATTTTTCATTTTTTCAAAATCGTCTAAACTGACATTATTTCTTCCAAAACGTTCAGCAAGCGTAACAACACCAATAGTGAAGAGAAGTCTAAGCCATAATCTGTTCAGTTAAACGAAAAGAACGCTTTTGTGAAACATCAAGAAGAATAACTTCCGATGCCCCTCCTCCAATATCAAAAAGCACAATTGCATCAGTATACGGCTCAACAAGCGTGCAATGGATTGATTTATAATGATAATTCACTATTTTGTATGTTGAATGAGAGTCTCGAATATCGTAAGATTCTCTCATTTCAAACCTGTTTATGATGAATCAATCAAAATCATTCGCTTGCACATAACAAGCGGGATGAATGTGTGGATAAAATTTGTACAAGAAAGGAGTAAAAATGGTTCTTATGAACCGTCTTAATACAAGATCTGTCACAACATTAGGAGCTGGCAAATATAATGATGGTGCCGGCTTGCTTCTTCACAAGCGTAAAGATGGAGGTGCTCAATGGATTTTACGGTATACCATTCATGGTCGGCGCCGTGAAATGGGCTTGGGTGCGTTGCGAGATGTTTCTTTAAAACAAGCCCGTGAATGTGCAATGCAATGGCGTGCTGTTTTACGTGAGGGGCGTGACCCCATTAAAGAACGCAATGAACAAAAGCGTGAGGCAATAAGCAATCTCCATTACTTAAAAGATATTGCACTAGATGCTTTTGAAAGTCGTAAAGCTGAACTAAAAGGTGACGGTAAAGCTGGGGATTGGTTTTTACCATTACGCCTTCATATTCTTCCCAAATTAGGCTGTTTGCCCGTTTCAGAGATTACTCAAACAGAGATACGCAATGTGCTTGCCCCTATTTGGCATACAAAAGCTAAAACTGCTCGAACAGCATTGATGCGTCTTAATCTTTGTCTTAAACATGCGGCTGCCTTAGGATTGGATGTTGATTTACAGGCAACAGAAAAAGCACAAGCTTTATTAGGCAAACAACGCCATAAGATCACGAATAGACCAGCTATGGATTGGAAAGATGTCCCAGCCTTTTATCAAACGCTTTGTAAAACAACAACCATAACATATCTGGCATTACGTTTGCTTATTTTGACAGGCGTTCGCACATATCCTTTGCGTCATATTCATAAAGATCAAGTTGATGGGGATCTATGGACTATTCCTGCTGAGAATATGAAAGGGAAACGCGATGCTACAACAGAGTTTCGCGTGCCCTTATCAACAGAGGCATTAGAAATCTTAAAACAAGCCCGCTTGCTCTCTCGCAATGATTTCTTTTTTTCTGCAACCGGTCGCGGTCCTCTTGGTGAGAATTGCATGTCACACTATATGCAACAGATTGGACTTGAAGCACGTCCGCATGGATTTCGCTCTAGTTTACGCGATTGGCTTGCTGAAACAACCGATGCCCCCTATGAGGTCGCTGAAACCATTTTAAGTCATACAGTAGGAGGACAAGTAGAGCGTGCCTATCGTCGCACTGATTATCTAGAACAGCGCCGTGTCTATATGGATAAATGGGCGGCTTATGTCACTGGTCAATCTTAAGATATGGGGTGCATAACCCCATGATCTGTGGATAACTTTCTCTCTCTCTCTTCTCTCATATCATCTCAATAAGATTCATAAATTATCACATCAGAAAAACTATAATAATATATTGTTTTCTATGATTAAAATACCTTCAAAAATGAACCAAAATGTGGTTAATAAATAGTTATGATTTGTTTCTATTTTTTGAGACTGAAAGGATTTTAGTATGGCAGAAAATGATGTTCTTTTGACAGACCGTGAAAGTGCAAAATTGCTTCATATGAGTGTTTCGACATTCCGCCGTC
>NZ_LR736316.1:0-18461 GCF_902652675.1 Bartonella refiksaydamii | reverse complement strand
TTGCTCGTCTTATGAATGCAAGAGAGAATGTTTTTGCACATATGAAACAGTGGTTTTCAAAAAACTAAAAGCCCATCCCCCTGAGCTCGTATATTGTTCCATAAAACCCTATTCTTTAGAGAAAAAAGAAATTCAATGAGATATCAAACTGCTTGAAAATTTTAACACTCTTATTGTATTTAACTTCCTACAAAAAAGCCTTGAAAAATTCTTAATTTGTTAACGATAATAATTAGAGTATTGATATTTACTATCAAGGTAGTATAATCCATTATGGTTTAAACAAGTTAGGGATTTTCATGAATACAAAATATTTAATAACACTATCGCTTTTTACTTTAATTGCGTCCTCGGCAGCGCAAGCAGCGGATACCATGGTTTTTCAAAATTCAAGCCCAAAACCAAGCATTACACCCATGATCACTATTCCCGATTTTTCTTGGAGTGGTTTTTATCTTGGAGGACAGTTTGGTGGTTTTTCAAGTACAGACACTTTAAATTACTCTGAAGATGCAACGACTGGAAAATGGGCTTTTATTGATAAATCTTTATCACCTAAACCGAAAGGATTCGTAGCTGGGCTTTATGCAGGGGCTAATGTTGATCTGGGAGATAGCTTTATTCTTGGTGTTGACACGGATATGGTCGTATCTGGTAAAAAAGATAAAAAAGTAGATAGTGAAAAAGAAATTTCAGATAGAAATAGCTTAGATGCTCTCAACGCAGTCTTTAAAGAAGCGGGAATTTCCGTTACAAAACCTGGAGCACAGGATGAAACCATACCCAATGTTGGTGATATCGTCGTAAGCGGTATCACGTTAAAAGAAAAATGGGTAGGTGCAACACGCATGCGTATTGGTTTTGCTGGTGATCGTGTTATGCCATACATCGCGGGTGGTGTAGCTTATACACAGATGCAATATACTACGTCAATTTCATCAAAATCACACGAAGATCAATCTACAATATTTGCTTCTGGCAATGTGTTGGATGAGACACAAAAAATGATTGGCTATACTGTTGGTGCTGGTATTGATCTTGCAATGACAGATAATATCATCATGCGTGCAGAATATCGTTACACAGATTTTGGTAAAAAGAAATTCGCAGACGATAAAGTTGAAGTTGCCGCCAAAACTAATAATTTCCGCTTTGGTTTAGCGTATAAATTCTAAATTATTGTAAAATTAAACTACTAAAAACCCCTGTAAAACAAAGGCAGGGGTTTTATTTTTTATCTGTCGTATTGTAATACAGTGTCCTTCAAGGCAGGGAAAAGATCAACAAATCAAGTGTGCACAATTACAAGAAAAAGATAATCGATATGTTATGAATATTGTATCAATTTGTTTATTATTCAAATACATAATACCAATAAAAAGATTATATGATTGTTAAAAAAAACACTTAGATAAGACATTTTGAAGTAAATTTTCCACGAAATGGTAAAAATAGTTTCAGCAGCCAAATGATGGAGATGTGTTTCTGTACTCCAAGCCCAAAAACTTGAGTAAAATCCATGAGAAAGCTCTGAGAGAACCATAAGAATGATAAGTTAAGTTACAAAATTTCATCTATCTTTTAATATTTCACCATGTCCGCTTCAAAAAGAAGGCTTGATGCATTTTTTCATAAAACACTGTTTCACTTGATAAAACAGCCACAGGTATTACACAAAGCAGTAAATCATTTCATTTCGTGATTTTTATTGACCTCTTCCCTGTCCCCTGTCCTAAAGAATGAAGGCTCCCATCCCCACCATCTGCACTTAAATGCGTTTCTCTCGAAGAAGTGTCATCTGCTCATCATTTATGTGAACATTTCATAAGAGGCTATACTACAGAGGTTAACTTTGTCTTCTCTCAATATACCGTACCCAGTATACCGTACATACTAGGCTAGTTCTGTTTTAATATCTCATTCAACTTTATACTTCACCACGAGAGCAGCACAGATAAAGAGAGAGAGTGATTTGCTTATTTCTGCTACTGATAATCCCATATCTCAAACATGTAGCATATTTTGCTAGCCTATCAGATTGGTGTTCCAGAAATTACTGTTTTTCTCACAGAGTTGGTTGTTTCAAAAGGAAAAGGAAATCAGACAGAGATGACAGTGTATTTTTAAACTGTATGCGTACACATTCACGCAGTGTCTTGAAAACAACACTTCACAACGCTGGAATAACGCAGCAAAATAAGCAGAAGCACAATATAAAGTGGTGCGGGTGGTCGGACTCGAACCGACACTCCTCTCGGAACCAGATTTTGAGTCTGGCGCGTCTACCAGTTCCACCACACCCGCACATTGTTACAAAAAACAGACGTCATAAAAGACAGACCCATCCATTGTCTCTCTGCACTATATGAAGAGGGGGAGATTCGTCAACACTAGACTTCGGATTTTTTAAGAATTCGTATTATTTTTACCTCATCGAATTTAAAAAAATATCTTCCCCATCTGATTTTAGATACAATACAACAGTTTTATTTATAAAGAGAATTTATTATTTACCATTCTCAAATAGGAGCCTCAAATACAGATAATTTTTTCATTTCAAACTCTCTCATATAATGAATCAATAAAAATCATTTGCTTAAATGTCCCACGAGCAGATAAATAGTAAAGGATATCTTCCGTGCGATTTATATCTCATGAAGCGTTTTGGGTATTATGGTACTGTACAATCTCTGCTTTTAGCAGGCTTTGGGACATGGCTTTTCCGCATTTCTTCTTGAGTACAACTTTTTGTGTGTTTTAGCCTTAATGACCATCAGCTTTGTTTTAGCGGTGTACCATACGGATATTGAATATAGTTTTTGGAAGCTCCTCCAGTTGTGGTTTAAGCGCAATGAAAAGAACAACAAACGTCAATCAGCAGTTCAAACAGTTGAACAACATCTAACCCCCTTCTTATTTTAAAGCGACCACAGGATTTCTTGTTCTTTCATTTACCGGTTGGAATGCCGTTGCCAACCTATTTTACGCATTTATCAACTTTACGGTTGCTTCAAAAGGGCTTCTTTCAGGCTGTCAAAACTATAACTGCAAAACACGAACGAAACCACGTGCCCTCCTACTCTCAATGGAAAAAATTACTGCTTTCCTATGGTTTAATAGTCATAAAAGATAAAGAGCTTACCCCCATCTCAAACCGTGGAGAAAAATTGTTAAAAGAGATACATTACACACATTTGCAATGTAGCAAATTCAGTGTTTCAAATAGCAATGAACAAACAAAATAACCAAAGAAACCATCGCTTTTTCTACCTTCACCGCACGAAGTATGGCTACATCTGCCCCGTATACGAGTCTTTTTAGGGCATCAAAACTATAACTGTAAAACTATAAAATAACAAGTGAGGAGACCAATAAATACAGATGGTTGATTGAGAATAAGGGCACAACGTCTCCTGTTGCAAGTCCGTCATTCACTCCATAAGCCAACTTGAAGAACCACACATCATGATGGAACATGATCACGGTGCATGACGGAAGTATACGCAAAAAGGCGATTTAAATGCTCCTTACCAAAAACCACCTCATATAAAACCACGAATTAAATCAGCTCCACGCATTTGACATGTTCTTTGGTACGATTTTCCTCATAATACAATACTACCTGAATTTGGAAAAAGCAGCCTGTTTTAGTGCTTTCTAAGAATACAAAATTATATGGCAATATCACGATTTTGCCTTATTTCAACGCAATAACAATCCAATAATCTGTCCACCTATCCATTTCAGTCTCTCATAGAAAATAAAAAATAAAAAAGCATAGATTATCTGTAATTATATTACGACAGTTTCCGTAAGTCATTTAAGTTGTTTGCGTACTGTTCCAAGCTTATCTGAAAAAGAGTTTCATAAAGTCGTAATCCTTATGCTCAAACATTTACCGCATTCACACCATTGGCTTAAAAAATAAGCGTATATACCATCATACACGGCATCAGGAATGGTGGTCGCTTCCCCGCAAGGGGAAAGAGGAACGGTTGCCCACCGCTCCTTTCGTCGTTTTTAGCATTCAACCATATCATAAACATAAGCGCATAATGTAAATGATAGGATGAAGTAAAAAGATTTCACCAAATGCAAGAATATGGTAAGAGGTTGTCTTTTTGCCAATCATGTGCTCAGTCACTTGCCCAACCGCTTATTTGTAGAGAGCTTTTACATAAAGAATAACCATACGTATTATCTTTATACTGGTTCACACTTCTCTTTTCGAGAAAACAGCACACCATGAGAATTGGATTTTTTTGTGCTTTCAAAAAAGCGGTGCTGCTATGCTCGTAGCGCAAGAAAAAAGTCTACCTTATAATTTGCTTCATCACCATCTACCGCTATGGTAAGATGTGCTTTCTAGTCTGGAAGCTTCGGTCTACCATCCCATTGGTAGAAATTTTCAGAAATGAACATGTTCCTGTAACAAACCGGAAATCAACGCAAAACCGCTTTCTTTTCCTTCAAAAAGAACACCATGTTGCCTATCGCCATAACTTAAATGCACTGCCCACCCTGTAACAGCCCCCAACATAGCTTGTACAGGGAGGCTTTCAACTTTCAAACCATCCCTTCACAAAGAAAATTCCACGCCAGAGCCCCATGCTAAATCTCTACGCCAGAGCTCTATACCAGAGCCCCATGCCAAAGTATTTTTGGAATGATTGGATTTACTTGCAAATTTCTTGCGCCTTGGATGCCTTTTTTTGCTTAACATATTTCTCAACAGAGAAAGAATGGACAAAATTTTTCTCTGAAAGAAAATAATTTTGATTGTCAATTTTATTTCCAAGACACACATATTTTTAGCAGGATACATTCTTCTCTTTATCAGCCCTATTGCTTTCAGTATGCTTGTCATTCCTAAAAATGTACAACCAGCGTCATAATGCAGAAATAAGCATCCCTCCAGCCCCTTCGCAAAAGACAAACTACTTCGTAGATATCATCCTCTTCAGGTCTTCTTTCGTCGTAAAAACTACAAATGAGTGGATTCAATTCTGCTATCAATAACGCTGCCTACGGTAATGTTAGTTTTCCAGAACGTAGAAGCCATTCTATACTTTCATCAATTTTCATATATGTCCCCTTTTATCTATAAAAATTAACTATTTTTAAAAACATCAAGAGTACTCCCTTTTAACGCGATGAGATTATGCGCTTCTCACGCCACAACTTATCACATTCCATAGCAACACCCCCCTTGTGATATACAAACGAATGATTTTAATTGATCAATTATAAGAAGTTTTGAGATAGGAGAATCCTACTGTATTCGAAGCTCTCATTCAAGTTTCAAGGCGATAAATTATCATGAGTAAATTATAAATTTTCATGCTGAATCAAACAATTTACTATTATACTATCTTTCTGTTTTATGCACTCTCACCCCATAATCAGAAAAATTCATACAATCGTAATAAAAAAGGTAGATTGGTTACACACAACAAACCGCTTAGAGACACAAGCAATAACAACGCTAAGTGCCCAGTAAAGAGAATATAGAGAATAGCATGATGGCGCTGGCTCGCACCTTCATAAACGTAAAGAAGCTGATACCCAATCTAGTGTGCAATGGCATCCACTCTTGCACCAAGCAGTTTGTCGGTAGTTCATTGCACGCACGCTATTCCATCTTCAATCTGCCGTTTAATCCTGCCATCCACCAGAAGTAATACACTTTCGCAATACAATTATAACATCCCCCCTCCTTTTTATTCTGAAGCATCCATGCACTTTCTTTTCTCCCATTTGCCGCTTAGAACATCGTTGCCAGTCTCTTTTACAGACCTGCCATTTTTATATCGCTTCAAACGAGCTCCTTTTAGGCTATAAAAAATGACAACAGCAAAACAAAAGCAAAACCGCGTGCCTCTCTCCAAGCACACATGCTCCTCTTTTCATTCTACTACCAGCATAAATCTCTCACAACGCCCCGAGAAAGCACAGCCTTCGCACATCCCACAAACCCCAATTCTCCCCCCCCAAGCACATACTCTAAAGCCCAGCACATCACAGCTTCTTTCATACCCATCATCTCTTTTCATATCCTCTCATATACTGGAACGATTCCCAGATAGTTCCCTCCATTTTTCTTCAATTTTTTTTCATACACAGTGTTTTTCCAGCTTTTTTGTTTTCTTTTGTAACCAGTTTTTTTACTCTCTTCACGCATCAGCTTTACGCATCAACGCCCCTCTCTTCTCACCACTGTCTTTTACCAATTTTTAAATTTTAGATTGACTTTCACGTTTTTATTCTTATATTTTTAGAATTGTTCTAAAATGTAAAGGAACAGAAAATGTTGAAATCGTTTTTTTCATTTCTACAACGTAAAGCTCTGTCCTTCCGTTCAGCACAAAAAATAATGATCCGAGCGCTCAAAGCAAAAGAACAACATGCAGCGCTTTATTTAAAATACGCAAGGGCTCTAAAACCTTATTCCTCTAGGCAAGCAGCAATTTTTACGAAAATGGGCATGCAAGAGCTTGAAAATTATAAGCAGCTGCTTTGCCTTTCCTGTAATAATCGTGCAAGAACTGTAGGGTCATTGTGTGACCATCCTGCCCTTGTAACAAGTAAGCGCGCAAGCGCAAATGCATGCACAATAACCCCCAGCGCAAATGCGCATACAATAACTTCAAGCGCAAATGCGCATACAATAACTTCAAGCGCAAATACGCATACAATAACTTCAAGCGCAAATACGCATACAATAGCTTCAAGCGCAAATACGCATACAATAGCTTCAGGTGGGAATGTGCGCACAATAGAAGTGAAAAAACAAACTCCGAAAAAGCCGTCAAAAACGCATAAACAAATGCTTTTAACATGGATTCAACCTGGTCTTGCAGGCTTAATGGATGGCTCTGTCTCCACCCTTGCGCCCATTTTTGCAGCAGCTTTTGCAACGGAGGATACACATCAAACTTTTTTGATAGGGCTTTCTGCTTCGATTGGAGCAGGTCTTTCAATGGGGTTCACAGAAGCAGCCCATGACGATGGCAAATTGTCAGGTCGTGGTTCTCCACTGAAAAGAGGCATTGCCAGCGGCGTTATGACGACATTAGGTGGATTAGGTCACACACTCCCTTATTTGATCAACTCGTTTTATATCGCGACAATTATTGCATTTATTATTGTTTTTTTCGAACTCTTGGCAATAGTTTGGATTCAAAATAAATTTATGTCGACTCCTTTTTGGCGCGCATCTTTACAAGTTATCATTGGCGGAGCACTCGTTTTCGCTACAGGTGTTTTCATTGGCAGTATATAAAGGCAGACACTATAGAAAAAAGACATTTACCATACAAAACAAGCAGTGGAAACCGTTGCCTCTACAGGTCTTTAGCGACTTGTTTCAGAAGGAGTCTTTTGTTAAAGCTATGTTTATTGTGTACATTTTGGAGATGCTTTTATAATGCCCTATACGCACCTGAACAGCCCAAAGAGCCCCTCTTCATCGAATGCATCCCCTCATCTTGCACAAAAGATAATCTTATCAATCCAGCGTCTTGAACATGGCCAAGGTCTGGAGCTGCCCCATTATGCCACAGCAGGGTCTGCTGGTCTTGATCTGCGAGCAGCTGTTGGAGAGGAAGAGACACTCACCCTTGCTCCAGGGCAACGCGCCCTTATTCCAACGGGTCTCATCTTTCACTTGTCTCCCGGCTTTGAAGCACAAATACGTCCACGCTCTGGTTTAGCCTTAAAGCATGGCATCACATGCCTAAACACCCCTGGAACAATTGACAGCGATTACCGTGGTGAAGTCAAAGTACTTCTCATTAATTTAGGGCAAGAAAATTTTTCCATTACACGCGGAATGCGCATTGCACAAACAGTTATCGCACCGGTTATTCAAGTGAATGTTTGTGAAATTGAACTGGCTCAAAAAGACAGCTCCCAAAGCAGCACGGAAGGTCGTGGCACAGGCGGCTTCGGCTCAACAGGACACGATTAAGCAGCAGTTGAAGAAAAAGAAGCTGTCATCCTTGCACCAAAACAGCACGTATTTATTTCAAAAGTCCTTATCTTTTACTTGCTTCTTGGGTTTCAAAATACACCAACACTCTAATTTAGCACAGCATCACATGCCTCCAACGTCCAGAACAGTTGCTTTCAATCGCATGCAATTGTCCGGATGCGAAGTCAAAATTCTTCTCACAAATTTGAGACAAAAAACTTTTCCATTAATTTCCCTTAAAAAAGGCATGCGCATTGTACAAACGGTCACAACTCCAGTTATCCAAGGTGATATATGTATCCTGAAGCAGAGCAGAAAGAGAGCACACAAAGCAGTACAAGAAATCAAGGTACAGACACTTTGGCTTAACAAAACAAACTTAAGCAAAAAGAAATGGCAAAGCCACATTGTTACAAAACCGTCTTCGTTACTCTACAGGAGAGACAGTTCCCATCCCAGAAGTCCTAGACTTGATCACATCGCTTGTCGGAGTACCCACATCACTGGGAACATCCACCCCTACAGCAGCTGTCATATCCGCTGCCCCATCAGATGCAATACCTCTTGAAACAACATTAGAAGATTTTTGCAATCCCATAAGACCAACTTTAGTATATCCAGCAGTTCGTATTTTATTAAGCAAATCGACGACAGCTCCATAATCGATTTCGCTATCGGCTTTGATCAAAATCTTTGTCTCTAAATTTTTGTTTGTTTCTTTAAGCAAAGCTTCAGTAAACGCCGTTTGATGGACAAGATTGTCACCAACATAAAGAGAATGATCTTTCTGCAAAGTCACATAAAGAGGCTGATCAGGTTGAACCACAGCAGGTGCTTGAGTGATAGCAGGAAGTTGAACTGAAATAACAGATGTTGCCAAAGGCGCAGCTACCATAAACACGATAAGCAACACCAGAACAACATCAATAAAAGGGGTTACATTGATCTCACTGTGCAACCCACCCTCATCTGTTTCCCAATTATCATTAAAGCTTGCATTCATTTTTTTTGACTTTTCTGTTGTCTCTGTCTATCGAGTTCACGACTCAAAAGCCTTTCAATGGCAGCAGCAATATCACCTAAGTCATTGCGATAACTACTCAGAGCACGCATAAGGCTATTATACATAACAACAGCGGGAATGGCTACAAAAAGCCCGATAGCCGTTGCAAGCAAAGCTTCGGCAATTCCTGGAGCAACGACATCAAGCTGCGTTGTTTGAGATTTGGCAATACCGATAAAAGAATTCATGATCCCCCAAACTGTTGCAAAAAGACCAACAAAGGGCGCAACTGCACCAATGGTTGCAAGAACGGCACTCCCACACGCAACACGGCGCATAGCAGCCAGCAAGCAGCGAGACAAAAGGGAATGAACCCTCTCCTTTACACCTTCATTCATATCGCGCGCAATCCCCCCGTAGCGATTCATCTCCTTATAAAAGAGGGTATCCTCATCAGCAATGGTTTGCACCCCTGATTTTGTATCGGCTCTTTTACCAGAATCTCCACTGGTTTCAGTACCAACAAAGTTCACCTGCTGTGCAGAAAGATACACTTCTTTAAGAACTTCTTTAAGAAAGAATACACCAGCCCCTTTACTCTCTTTTAAGCTAGCAGCTAAACGCGTGAGAGTCTGAGCGTTAAGAACTAATCGAAGTTCATGGCGCACACGCCATTTTGCTAAAGCAATCTCAACGATTTTGACAAAAGCAATCGTCCAAGAAGCAAGAGAAGCAAGCAACAAAAGAACAATAACAGCTTTCACAACAAAATCAGCCGCCATAAACATAGAAAAAGGAGAAAAATCATGCGTCGCAAACACCGCAGATGTGCTCTTTAGGGGTACTGTCTCAGATTCCATTTCTGTCCCACATATTATGGCCTTCTTTTTTGATCTTACAACTGCGCCACCACCGCCATGGCATCCTCCCCCACAACACCACGTCTCTCTTAACGTCATTTTGTATTCAAATCTAAAAAATAAAACTTGATAAATCAAGCATAGTTTTATTTCATGAGACATTTCTTTCAAGAGAGATCTTCAAGAAATTTTTCTCTACACAAATCAAAATAACTTTATCTAACAAAACAGCTCTATAACTGGCACCCCCCATTACATGTAACAGTTACAATACAAATAAGTACACACAAGGAAAGGGATGTTTTTTCATTTCAGCCGCTTTTTTTCAAAATGATAAAAAACTGTTTTCTTGCCCACCACAAAAAGCACCAACATGTGTATAACAACCGTTAAAAAACTCAACATACCAAAATGCCCACAGGCAAAATAAAAGGTTCGTTGAATTAGAGCAGCATTGAGAGCTAAAAAATATCACAATGGTGTTTTACTCTTTCATAAGCATATGAGATGATACTCGATGGATCTTACAATACCTATTCACGTGCAAAACTCATCTGATAGGCAAACAAGATTCATTTTATCAAAAATACTCTCAAATGAACAAAGAGATGGAACAAAAAAAAACATTTGGCGTTACACAAGCAGTGAAAATTTTTACTCCAATACAAATGATCACTATGAATATACAAATACTGAGTACAAATACTGAGTAATGATGAATCAGAGAGGGAAAGAGCATCATGGCAAACAATAAAACACCAGAGAATAATAAAACGAAAGATTTACAAGGACAGTTAGAGAAGTTACGCAGTGAAATTTCAGAAATAACCTCAACACTGAAAGATCTTGGTGCAAACAAGTTGAGCGCAGCGAAAGATAAAGCCGAAAAACTGTATAATTCCGCGAAAGAAAATAGTGGAGATATGATGTCTCAAGCAAAAGAAAAAATCGGCGATCTTGAACAAACCATGAACCAATGTGTTCGTAAGAATCCTGGCAAAAGCGTTCTATTTGCAGCAGGTGTTGGTTTTATTCTTGCTCAATTATTGCGTCGTTAAGCAATGCATAAGTTTATCGTTCCTCTTTTAAACCATCTTGCCGGTGGAGGATTAAAAAGCACCGTCAAGCAGGTCCGCCTTCAAGCAATTTGCTGTGGGATTATCAGCATTTCATTGTTTATGTCGTTGCTTTTTTTATGTATCATCGGCTTTCTTGCATTATGTTCGATCATGAAGCCTCTTGCAGCAGCAAGCACAATGTTTTTCATTTGGCTTTTGGTTGCAGGCTTAAGTGTTTTTGTCGGACGCGTTCTCAGGGCTTATCAACACTACGAACAACAAAAGAAGTCGGAACAACAACGCCATAAACTGATGACAGATGCAACACTTTCCAGCATTGCACTTCTAAGCAAACATCTCCCTTTTGCCAAATTAAGCGTTCCAGTGCTTGGACTTGCTACTTATTTTCTGTGGAAAAAGGATAAAAAAAATCATTTTTCAAAGTAGGATATGTAATTCTATCATTTCAAGTCCCCAAGGTGTTTTCTCTTGTTTGAGAGAAAACACTTTTTTTCTCCAAACCACCAATGTTGTAGCAACGTTAACTCTTAAGAAAGAATCCCTGAAACCAAAGAGTGAATAAAAAAAACACATCACTTTCACCATTATATGGACAATAAAACACTTTGATCATTGTGTAGATAGTAAGATAATGGGAATATTCAAAAGCCTTCTACAAAGATACAGCCCAGTTAATCATGTATTCTGAGGTATCGAGCTATTCTTCAACGAAAATTACGACATCAACAACCAAGCTTCTTAAAAGTGCACACTTAGAACATCATGATGTATGAGTACGTCCATCATCTCTGTCACAACCATATGCAAAACCCCTCACCCACGGTCTTTAACCACCATGCAAATCACCAGCACACTTTTGAAAACCAGCCGTGCTTCTTTGCCAAAAATGTTACATACCACAAATGTTATTTCACTATTCCGTAGATCTTATAAAAACATTCATACCCCCTCAAAGGAAGCGCCCACTTTTGAAAGTGCATCATAATGCGTGAGTACATCTATCATCTCTGTCACGATAACATTCAAAATTTCTTGATCATCGCCTTCAGCCATAATGCGAATGACTGGTTCAGTTCCAGAAGCACGGATTATCAATCGTGCTTCTTTTCCCAAACGCTGCGTTGCTTGATCTATTGCTGTTTTAACTGCATCATTTTTTAATATATTTTTGTTTTTAATCGTTACATTTTTTAAAATTTGTGGCACAGGATCAAACCGCTTACACAAATGGCTCATAGGGCTTTGGCTTTCCTGCATACAAGCTAAAATCTGCAAGGCAGCTACCAATCCATCTCCGGTTGTACCAAAATCACTGAGCACAATATGCCCAGAAACCTCACCACCAACATTATACCCTTTTTGACGCATCGCATCGACCACATAGCGATCCCCAACATTTGTCCGAATAAGGTCCAACCCTTTGCTATTTAAGAAACGTTCAAATCCCAGATTTGACATAATGGTTGTGACAACACCATTACACTGTAACCGCCCCGTTTTATACCAATGTTCCGCGATAACAGCGATCAACTGATCCCCATCAATGGTTTGCGCTTTTTCATCAACAATGAGAACACGATCTCCATCTCCATCGAGAGCAATCCCTACATCAGCACGCACTTCATGAACTTTTTGTTTTAAAGAAGACAAATCCGTTGAGCCACATTTTCGATTAATATTGGTACCATTTGGCGTATCATGAATAGCAAAAACCTCGGCTCCCAATTCCCACAAAGCACGTGGAGCAGCTTTATAAGCAGCACCATTGGCGCAATCCACAACAATACGCAAAGAATCCAAACGAACATCCCGTGGCAAAGTCCGCTTAGCATATTCGATATAACGATAAATATCGCCCTCGACACGTTTTACGTATCCAATTTCTGAACCACTCGCTAAGGATTTTGAAAGATCTGTATCGATTAATTGTTCAATTTTCTTTTCTATATCATCGGAAAGCTTAAAACCATCGGGACCAAAAAGTTTAATCCCATTATCGTAGAAGGGATTATGTGAAGCAGAAATCATCACCCCAAGATCAGCGCGCAAAGAGCGACAAAGCATAGCAACAGCGGGCGTTGGTACAGGTCCCAACAAAAAAGCTTCCATGCCCGCAGCAGTAAATCCTGAAACCAAAGCATTTTCTAACATATAACTCGATAATCGCGTATCCTTACCAATTACCACACGGCGCGTCTGATGCTGTGAGCGAAACAAAATCCCTACAGCCATGCCTACTTTCATGGCAAAATCTGGTGTCATGGGAAAAACATTGGCCTTACCCCGAATTCCATCTGTACCAAAATATTTTTGTGCCATCCCTCTTTTCCTTTATATACACTTCTTCTCTTGCTATACGAACAAAACAGAACTCTAATATCGTAAAATACTCCAATGGTAGCAGATCATTTGCTCTCCTTCATTCTTTCAGACTTTCAAACAATCGAGCCTTCCAAACCCATCGCTTAAAGGCATCTCGTAAACACGTTCCTTCAAGGAATCCTTTAAACCCATTATTGAGAAAAAATCTCTGACTCTACCAAAAACCACACAGACTTCACCAATTATGCTTCTCCACCCCACGCATTAAGCATTACCCCTTCACATGCCTTACACATACAAGCCCTTCTAAACAAAACCACAAGGTAGCTAAATTCTGTCAAAAGACAATCTCACCAACCTTACCCACTGCGATCAACATAGCAACCTCACACAATAAAGCTCTACAGCCACAAACACCTTTACGAACATATTCCCTTAACATTGCTCCAAAGGCGCAAGCCCTGCTTGCGCCTTTCTTAAAAAAATTGCTCAAAACATAGTCACTCAAGCATTATCAGAAAGTTATTTTTTTTCTTTATCATGTTCCATAACATTCGATTTTTTTTTAGCACTGGCTTTATTTTTAGAGCGATTTACTACTTTTACGTTATTTTTGGCGCTCGGCGATTTTTTCTCAACTTCATGAGAGTGCACTCCTTTAAACTCAACATCAGTGGATTTTGTTGTTTTTTTTCCAACTTTTTCCTCTGCTTTTCGCATCTCTCCTTTACCGGAAGCTGTTTTATCAGCATCCGCTTTACTAGTATCTGTCTTATCACCCGTTTTTATATGAGACTCCACCTTAACTGCCCCAGTTTTAGGCACAGAAGAAGTGCGCACAGGAGCACCTTCATCTTTTTGTGTTCGTGAAGGGGGCTTTCCTGCAATAATTTCCTTAATTTCAGCTCCAGTTAAAGTTTCATATTCCAACAAACCTTGCGCAAGAGCAAACCACTCTTGTCTTTTTGTTTTGAGAATTTTTGTAGCATTTGTATAAGCATCATCAATGAGCTTACGCACTTCAGCATCAATCATGCGCGCAGTTTCCTCAGAGACATTTTGTGTTCGTGCAACAGAATGGCCCAAAAAGACTTCATCCTGATTATCGCCATAGGCAACATTACCAAGAAGATCAGAAAAACCCCAGCGTGTGATCATAGCACGTGCTAGTTTTGTTGCTTGTTCAATATCAGATGAAGCGCCAGATGTGATATTTTCCTTTCCAAATTTTAATTCTTCGGCCACACGCCCACCCATCATGATGGCCAGACGAGAAATCATCCACCGATAACTCATGGAATAGCGATCACCTTCAGGCAATTGCATCACCATTCCCAAAGCTCTTCCCCTAGGCACGATTGTCGCTTTATGAACAGGGTCAGCAACAGGGACATTGAGAGCCACGATAGCGTGTCCCGCTTCGTGGTAAGCGGTAAGTTCTTTTTCTTCTTGTGTCATGGCGGTTGAACGCCGTTCCGCCCCCATCATCACCTTATCTTTCGCATCTTCGAACTCTTGCATAGTCACAACTCTTTTATTGCGACTAGCAGCCATGAGAGCGGCTTCATTGACAAGATTCATCAGATCAGCACCAGAAAATCCTGGTGTCCCCCTTGCCAAAACTTTCAGATCAACATTAGGCGCTAAAGGTACATTACGCACATGCACCTTCAAAATTTGCTCCCGCCCAGAAACATCGGGATTTGGTACGACAACTTGCCGATCAAACCGCCCCGGTCTTAACAGAGCAGGATCGAGCACATCAGGACGGTTGGTTGCAGCAATAAGAATGATACTTTCATTTGGCTCAAAACCATCCATTTCGACAAGCAACTGGTTTAAGGTCTGCTCACGCTCATCATTTCCACCTCCCAGTCCAGCACCACGATGGCGCCCTACAGCATCAATTTCATCAATAAAGATAATGCAGGGCGCATTTTTTTTCGCCTGTTCAAACATATCGCGCACACGGCTTGCCCCAACACCAACAAACATTTCGACAAAATCGGAGCCTGAAATGGTAAAGAACGGCACATTGGCTTCTCCGGCAACAGAGCGAGCAAGCAAAGTTTTACCAGTTCCTGGAGGACCCACCAGCAAAACGCCCCGTGGGATACGCCCCCCTAGCCGTTGAAATTTTTGTGGCTCACGTAAAAATTCGACAATTTCCTGTAGATCCTGCTTTGCTTCTTCAACACCAGCGACATCCTGAAAGGTAATACGCCCCTGTGCTTCATTAAGCAATTTTGCTTTTGATTTCCCAAATCCCATTGCGCCGCGTGATCCATTTTGCATTTGTCGCATAAAAAAGACCCACGCCCCAACGATAATAATAACAGGTAACAAAGAAAAGAGGAGATTGAGGAAGATACTATTGCCAGAGCCTTCAGGAATAGCTTTAACATTAACATTTCTGCTTTCCAACTTTTGTATCAAACCTGGATCTCGTGGAGCATAGGTTGAAACAACCTTGTGTTCAATGGTTTGCCCTGTTAATTTTTGACCTTGAATAGTCACAGATTTCAGCTCATTATTCTCAACTTTTTGCAAAAATTCAGAATAAGAGACCTCTCCACCTCCAGAACGCTGGCTATCGCCATTAAAGAAGGAAAACGACACAATCAAAATCAAAGCAATAACTCCCCAGATAAGGAGAGAGCGGTAATTGGAATTCATATTCGGCCCACACTTAATCAAATACAGATTTTAAATATTTCCCCTTAACATATAACCTTGTCTGCCCCTTGCCAAGATATGAGAAGATGTTTATTGCCTTTTAGAGTGATTTTTCTTTATCTTTTCACCTCAACATTAAAAAAAGGTTCCACAACATTCACCAAAGCAGCATCCTCACGTGAGGAAAGCCAATCGAAAGGAGCCATAATTCGTTTTATACTGATATTTTTGTGAGAATGAGAAACAGCTTGATAAGTTAGCTCTGGGATATCATACTCTTTGTCATTTGAGATCATAAGCAGCGATTGCAAAGAGGGAAAATGGGGATTTTCAAAATTAAAGTGACTGTTTTGTAATAAAGATTTTAGCTGTTTCAAACGCGCTGCTCCAACCTTTATGGCATCGGCTCCATGATTCGTAATCTGATAGCGTCCGTCCCATAAAAAAGTTTTACCTGATTCAACAATCGCCTCTTTCATATTTCGAGCTTCACGCCAAAGAGCAATCCCATCTCTACTATATTCAATAACAGATCCCGCATAAGTAAAACGCCGCTTTTCTAATGAATGGAAGTATAGCTTTTTAGCAAGTGTGATCAACTTTTGCGTAGGAAGTAAATATCCTCTCCCTCCCATCAACACAGCAAAGAGCCCAACAACAAAGGGAAAACTTTGGTGCTGCTGTAAAAATGGCGCAGGCTTTGCAATAAAACAACGTCCATATTCAACAGAAATATCCAAAGCCAAAATCAAATTGGCAACAATTTGTGTGTGTTGACGACGTTGAAATGCAGCTTCACGAACCTTTTGGACAATACCGGAAAGTTTTTTTTGGTGAAGAGATTGCCGCACACGCACGCGTTCAAAATTGCAATCTTCATTGGTTGGATCATCAATCCATGTTTTTCCATTGAAACGCAAATAGGCACGCAATGTTTTACGCTCTACACTAAGGAGCGGACGAATCAAGCGTATTTTTCTATGCAACAACGCTTCGCGCGGAATACAAGATAAACCACGTGCATAGGTCAATCCATAGTTTTTTTTGGCAAAAATAAAGTTTTGTTGCGCAATATTTTTTCTGGTTTCTATAGAATAAAGCCCATCACGCACACCCTCGAAGGCTTCACATTGCAAAATATCCAGGGAATCTCTCGCATACCCACCATCATACATGCCTTCTAAAAGCTCGCATTGCAAAACATTTATACCTTTTTGGAGACGTTGAGAGCGCATTTGATAGGTTTCAACCTGATCATTGAGCGTATGCCCTGTCATAATAAGCGTCGCACCTTGTTTTTGCGCTTCTTTAAACAAGAGATTATAGCGAGCAATACGGGCACTTGAAGCAATATGCGTTTTTGGCTTTTGACCTTCCCATCGTACAACGACATGCCTAATGTGATGGGCACAACAAATTTGTGCAACATTTTCTGCTTCATAAGCTGATTCTTTACGCAACTGATGATCAACGGTAACAGCAATCATTTCTGGAGGAACAGAGAGAGTGTTTAAATGGTCTTTGAGTAAAAATAGCAAAGCCAAAGAATCACTCCCCCCTGAGACCGCAAGGATCAACTTTTCACACTGGACAAAATCCGATGTTTTAAAGAGATTTCCTGCTAGTCTAACGTCCACGGTGAATGACTCCACTCCTTTTTAGAGGTTTACAAAAAATGGACTCTAACGTTTTATGACGTTTTGATCTTTTTGCAAAAAGCGCACAAGTCTCTTTATTTTGATCAAGAGAAACCATACTCATTGCTAATTTCAATAAAATCTCAGAAGTATAGAGCTTCTTTTTATCTGTATACCATGCGCTAAGATAAACTTGCGCTGCTTCATGATAACGTTTCTGTCCCAACAAAGCTTCCGCTAACCAAAACAAAACATCATCACTCAAAGGATCTTTTTTATAGTGATGCTGAAAAGCGCAAAAGGCTTTTTCAGCATCGACATAGTTGCCAGAAACAATAAAATTATAACCTTTTTTATACAACGCCTTGGAAGAAAAAAGAGAGGAATCTTTACCCTGATGCGGTTCAACATGAACGCTTTCTTCATGTGCTTTTTTAAAGTGGTCATGCACTTTCTGCAGAAGATTCCCTGTTTTCTCCACATCTTTATGCACTTCTTGCAAACGACTTGTATGATCATGGCTTTCCAGATCGGCAACACTGCTCTGATCATCTTTCGTGCTCTGTTCCTGAACCGTCCCTTCCTTTACAATCTGTAAATTTTCATCCAAAAAAGCATTTTCAAAAGCACAAGAGTAAACAGAAGAGTCTTTTTTATCAAACAGCTGGTGAAATTGCTTTTGAACATTTTTCAGATCATTGTGCTCAAGCACCGTTCGTATATCACGCAAGAGTTTATCAAAATCATAATCTTTAAAAAGAGCTTTCTGATTTTCTAAAATAAACTCCCGACTTTGAAGCATCCCCTGAAAAGAGGAAGCCGCACCTGTCACATCGCCAACTTTATCCACAGCATCAGCACCAGCCTCATTCACCGCATCAACAGCTTTATCCACAGCATCAGCACCAGCCT
>NZ_LR736337.1:0-4212 GCF_902652675.1 Bartonella refiksaydamii | reverse complement strand
TCTGGAAAAGACACGACTGTCCTCTCTGGTCAAGATATCCATATTGCTGCTTCTGCTATAGACGCTGAGGGCAATGTTGCTCTTGGCGCGAAAGGAGAGATAGCGATAGGGGTGAGAAGGGATGAAATGGAGTATCATCTTCAGGGCAACAATACGAAAGTGGATATGCAAGCCTCTCATGCAGTTGGCTCTTCGATAAAGTCTGGGGGTGATAGCACTGTCGTTGCGGGGCAGGATGGGAAGGCGCATGATCTTAGCATCACGGGCAGTTCCATTGCTGCTGAGGGCAAAGTGGGGTTGAAGTCCAGCAACGATATTCTCATCAACAATGCAGAGGATAACTTACACTACGAGATGTCGTATCATAAAGAGGGGGGAACATTTAGTAGCAGCAAATCCGAGCATAACAAGATTGATGCTACTCAAGTTGTGGGCTCGAGCATAACAGGGGAAAAAGGCGTTGCCATTGTTTCTGGCAACAACACGGAAGTTGTAGCCTCGACGCTCGTAGCCGGTAAGGCAGAGGAAAGGTCAGGAGAGAAAGCTCTGGGAGATCAGAAACGAGCGGATATTACCATTCATTCTGGTGGAAACATTGTCATAAAAGGCGCTCAAGAACACTACGACCAGCAACAACAATCGTCGGAAAGCAGCTTTTTACATGAAGAATCTTCCGATAGTTCTCAATCGCATAGCACAACAGTCTCCTCTATCCTTGGTGCAACGGGCAACATTATCACACAATCAGATAAACAGACCACAATCACAGCTTCTCATATGTTTGCAAATGAAGATATTCATGTGACGGGAGAAAATGTGACGATTGATGGCATGACAGATCATCATAAGAGCCATTCACAGGAGCATGAAACGGGTTTTGGTGTGGGATCAGGCAAGGGCTTTGTATCGATATACGGGAGTGAGGGCAAAACAGAAAATGAAGAGAGTTTTGAACATCAAGGCTCTTCTCTGAATGGGAAAAATATCAATATCACCGCCACCAAAAAAGATGTAAAGGTTGTGGGCTCTGATTTTAATGCGCAAGAAAATATTCATGTTTCTGCAGCGCATGATATCAATGTTTTACTGGGTCATAATAGGCATAAGTCAAACAGCCAAGAAGAACGCACAGGTTTTGGGTTTCAGTTTGAAAAGAGCAAAAGTGGTGCTTCTGTGGGTGTTGGGGTTGCGAGCGCTAAAGATACAGGCGATCAATGGGAAAATACCAATATATCATCCAATTTTAAAGCAGGCAAAGATGTGCAGTTTAATGCGGATCATGATGTGAACTTGCAAGCGACAAATGTTTTGGCAAATCGTGATGTCAATATTGATGCTGGAAATAATATCACGCTGTCAGAAAGCTATGATATTTCCAACGGCAAAGAAACGCACGAAAAGTCCTTTGCTGGTGTAACAACCACTGTCAATGTGGGCATTCTTGGTACAGTAAAAGATGTAAAGGATGCAGCCAAACGTTTTGGTCATGGGGATACAAAACACAAAATCGGTAATGGTCTTATTGCTGGTCTAAAAGGCTATGAACTCTACAACAAAGGCAAAGATTTTTACAACGGGGCAAAGGGTGGAAAACTTAAACAATCTATTGGTGATATTGTTGATGTTTCTGGCAGCGTAACTGTGGGCTTTAAGACGGAGAAGGCGGAAGCGTCTGTTCAGACATCTACTGCGGTAACAGATAGCATAGAAGCAGGGCGCGCTGTTAACATGCATGCCCACGAAGGCAGCATCCATGGTGTTGGCGCTGATATTATTGCTGGCACAAACCCGATGCAAAGCAATGATAAACAGAGTGGAAATATCACCTTGGGAGCAGGGCAACATATCATCTTTGAAAGTGCACAAAATGCGCAAAGCACACAAAGTCAGATGCAAAGTGCTTCGGTGAATGTTGGATATAGCTATGGTACTAGTGGCGCAGGATGGATGGGGAATGCTTCTTTTGGTAAAGGCAAGGGTTCCAGTGAGGAGGTTCACCAGAAGAACGCCCATATTATTGGCACTGGCACTGTTCATAGCACAAGTGGAGGCAACACCACACTGGCTGGCGCAGTGGTTTCTGGAGAGCGTGTAGAAATGGATATTGGTGGTGATTTTACTGTTATCAGCCGCAGTGATACGGGACAAAGTTCCAGCAAGCAAAACTCTGTTTCTCTTGGCTTTAATGGTGGAAAAAAGAATGATGCAGCTACAACCAATATTTTCTTTAACAAGGATAAATCCTCTAGTGATTATCACAGTGTTGTGGAACAATCAGGCATCAAAGCTGGTGATGGCGGCTTTAAGATCAACGTTAAAGATAAAACAACGCTGACTGGAGGCATCATTGCCAGCAGCGCGCCGGCAGAAAAAAACAGCCTGACCACAGGAAGTATTGCCACCAGTGATATTGATAACAGTGCCCATGCTACAGCCAGCAGCCAAGGTTTAAGTATTTCTGCGGGTGGTCCCATGTATCAGGGCAAATATGGTGTCGGGAAAAACATTGCCAAAAATGTCTTAGATCATGCAAAAGCCAAAGATTCAGAGGAAGGATACACCAAATCTGCTATTAGCAATGGCACCATCATCTTGACCGATGAAGCAGAGCAGAAGGCATTGACAGGGCAAGATGTGGAGCAAGCCATAGCTTCCCTTAATCGCGACACTTCTACAGCCCATAAGGGTGTACAACAGCTCGATGTAGGCAAGCTGGAACGAATCGTCCATGAAAACCGTGAAATGGCAACCCAACTCTTAGAAGAAGGGTTTAAATACAGCGATGAATCCTATAAAACCATGTTTATCAAAGAGCACCCCATCGCCGTGGTCGACCGTGATGAAAAGGGCAATATTATTTATCTCAAAGATGAAAATGGGGAGCCTATAGAAGATGCTCGTGGACAAAAAATACCTAAGTTTCATTATTTAACGGCTGAGGAAAAGGAACATTTACAAGCTGGATTTGATGGCAAGGTTCATGTCTCCTTTAATGGTATCTTTACTCCACCAGAGGAAGCCGCTGTTTATGCGGTTCAACATGCGAAGGATAAAAATGCACCGCTCTATATTGTTATCTTCCCCCAAGCGGATTCTGCTATCTCAGAACTTCTGGTTGCAGGCTATCAGAAGTTTATGGAAAATAACTTTTGGGGTTTAACCAATTCAACACAAGAAGCAAAAGATTTGGTGTATAGCCATGGTATTACAGGGTTAGAACTTTATGGACATAGCCGTGGTACCATGACATTGGGGAATATGCTGTATTCTTTCAAACAAGAAGGTGTGCACGGTATAGCCGACAATACGAATATCAATTTCTATGGACCAGCCTTTAATGGTTTAGTTGCATCCGGTCTGTTAGGTTATGTGAGTGATGGCAAACAAACAACTATTGGCTTTGATGGGCATAGATATGACTTTGTAAGCAGAATTATTGGTGGCAATGGCTATACCTACGAGACAGCACCTGCTGGCAGTAACATGTTTAAAGAAATGTGGAATATGTTCACAAATCCCATAAATACCCATACTTGCCTTGGAGATGCAAGTTATCAATGTAGATATAATTATGGCTCATCTCATCGTATACAAGTCCCTTAAAGGAGGAAAAATGAAACAAGTTTTAAAATTATTGAGTGTTTTGGCTCTATTAGTCATAACTGGCTGTCAGTTTAATAAGCCTCCTTCAGGATACTTGACTGCATGGGAGAAGCCTAGAGCAGATTTTACTGAGATAGGAAAAGCCTTGTTAGAATGTGGAATGCCAACCCCTTATGATAAGGATCCCGAAAGTAGCAAGCTAAGTAACAATGCAATAGCAACAATTCATGCTTGTATGGTTCAATCAGGATTCCGCTATAAAGATGAAAGAGGGGGGGGCTGGTGTGGAAATCATAAAGCCGAAAACCTTCCGATTTGTCGTCCAGGCGCTGCGATCCCGAGGCCCAGTGTCAAGAGGCGCTTAAACAGCCCTTTTTGTAAAAAGCATCCAGAACAATATGAATGCTATCCTTAAGTTTTCCTGTTTGTGATGATCAACAATCCCTTTTTTGCTTTCGCTTGAAATGTCGAGATTGTTTCCTCAATTACATTATTTAACGGCTGAAGAAAAGCATTTACACGCAGGGTCTGATGGTAACAGGCGTATGTTCTACAATGGTATTTTTACCTCACCAGATGAAGCCGCTCGTTATGCGGTCCAGTTAGTTG
>NZ_LR736336.1:0-4237 GCF_902652675.1 Bartonella refiksaydamii | reverse complement strand
GCATTAACAGCCTCCAATGCGGCTAAAACAATGGTAGAGCTATCGAAAGTCTCCTCAGAAGATGCCAAGAGGAAATCAGAAGCGGCAGAGAGTTTAGCGCAAGAAGCCAAGCGTATAGCGGAGAATGTTAAAGGTGCAGCCGATAGAGTGACGACAGCAGTCACGGATAGCACAAAAATAGTTACGCAAGTTGAAAGTACAGTAGCGACAGCTTTGACAGATGCAAGAGAAGCGAAGGCAACGGCAGAGAGTGCCAAAACACTATCCGAACACTCTCAGAGTGCTGTTGATGATGCCAAGCGGGTGATGGGTGAAGTGAAGAGTGTTGCAGAAACAGCGCAACAGAGAGCCAATGCTGCGAAGTCACTAGCAGATGAAATAAAGGGAATTGCTGAAGCATCCAAGAGAGCGTCAGAAACAGCGACAGCGAACAGTGGGCAAGCACTCACCACAGCAAAAGAAGCCACCAGCACAGCTGAGACAGCGTCTTCGGTAGCCGGTGATGCAAAAGAAACAGCGTCTATAGCTCTATCTACAGCCAATAATCTTAAGCAATCGGTTGATCATGTCAAGAATACAGCTGAAGAAGCCAAAAGAATAGCAGAAGGAGCACAACAGAAGGCTTTAACAGTAGAAGCCATTGCTACACAAGCCAAGACTATGGCGCAAGAAGCAAAACAGGGGTTAGAGAGAGCAGCAGCGCAACAAGGTGCTACTGAAGCACTGTCTAAAGCTACTGAAGCGAAGAAAGTAGCAGATCAGGCAGCAACGTTAGCCAATGAAAGTAAAACGACAGCTTTCGAGGCAAAAGGTTTAGTGGAGGAAGTAAAACAATCGGTAGCGACAGCGACAAAAACAGCCGAAGATGCGAAAAATACAGCAAGGAAAGCGACTGTAGATATTATTTCTATCAAGGCAAAGGCTTTGATAGCAGAGAGCGTAGCTCACGAAGCCAAAGCAGCATCAGAAAGCGCTGTTAGGGGGGCGAATACAGCGAAGACCATAGCAGAAGAAGCCAAGAGTACAGCAGATACAGCAACAGCGACGGCACGTCAGGCGCAACAAGATGCAACAGCAGCTACAAAAGCAGCTTCTGAAGCGAAAGCTGCGGTTGAACAGGCATTGGGTGTTGAGAGGCAAGCGGTTCATGCTGTTGGTGAGACGGTCAAGAATATAGCCGACGAGGCAAAGAGTAAAGCGGAAGCAGCAGAGAGATTAGCACAAGAGGCAAAGAAGTCTGCTGAAGGGACACGGCAAAAGGCAGAAAGGGTAGAGACAGTAGCGGATGAAGCCCAGAAAACAGCGAAAGAAGCTAAAGATGCATCAAGTTTTGCAAGACATGATGCAGAGCAAGCTCGGACAAAAGCACAAAGTGCGGAGAATATAGCCTATCAAGCTTCGAATAAAGCTGGTGATGCCAAGCAAGTAGCAGATGGCGCAAAGGTTAAAGCAAGTTTAGCGGAAATGGCGGGAGAAGAAGCCAAGAAAACAGCAAGCAAAGCGGAGTCACGAGCGTATGAAGCGAAGGATGAAGTCGGCAAAGCGAAAGAAGTATCCAATAATGCGAAGCTTATAGCAGAATCTGCGCAACGTACAGCAGATGAGGCGAAAAGAACAGCAGGAAGCGCACGAACAGAAGCGAGCGAAGCAAAAGATGCGGTTCAAGCCATAAAAAATACAGCCTCCTCTGCGAAACATGATGCGGGACAGGCGCGGACAATAGCAGAAAGAGCAGAGAAAATAGCTTCTGAGGCAAGGAGTAAGGTTATAGATATCAATCAAGTGGTTGAGAATTTTAAAGCTCCCGTAAGCCTAGCACGGATGGGAGCGGATGAAGCCAAGAAAACAGCAGGAAAGGCAGAAAACATAGCTTATGGAGCATCAAATAAAGCTTATGAAGCTAAGCAAGCCGCTGATGGAGCAGGGGTTAAAGCAAGCTTGGCTGAAAGGGCAGCAGAAGAAGCTAAGAAAACAGCAGGAATAGCACGAACAGAAGCGAGTGAAGCCAAACAAATGGCTCTTCAAGCAAAGAACGGTTTAGCTCCTGTCACACAAACAGCAAATGAGGCAAAAAGGACAGCAGAGGAAGCAAAAAAAGCGGCGAGTGCACAACAGAGCGGAAGCACTTCTGGTTTGCATAATTTACTTAAATCTTTAAACTTGAGTGTGATCTCAGTTACCACGCCGTTTCTTGTTGCGACAGGGAAAAAACAATTCACGTTGAAAAAAGGAACACACATTTCGTTAGCGCTAGCAAATGATATTTTGATTGCAAGTTACACGCAAGATAAAAATATCACAATTTCTCAATCTCTTACAGCGGGCAAGGATTATTATATCTATTTGGTGTCTACAGATGCCAATCAGACGAGATTTATAATATCGAACAACAGTACCTATCCAGCGGGATATACCGCGATGAATTCGCGAAAGATAGGAGGCTTTCATACGCTTTGTGCGGATGTTGGAACGATTGCTGATCATCCTTTGTCTGGCTATCAGGCAGGGGATATTTTGCCCAATTCTGTTTGGTGTTTGAACCACCGTCCGCATAGTTCGCCTGAAGGGATGGTTTACGACCCCTCACAGGATATTTGGGTGGATATTTATCTCCAGTCAGGCACTGGTGGAAATACGTGCTCGGCGTATAAAGTTCCTATTACAACGAACCGTCTACAGACAGATCACGTATCAGATATGTTGCGTGTTAAGAAGGCTTTGCTAAATAATACAGAATTTACTTCTGCGATGTATGGAAGCAATGAAGGCGGTGGGATTCAAGGCAAAAAGGCACCTTCTCCTAAACATTCCGGAGGTCATAAGACCACGGAGAATAGACGAATGATCTCGCATATAGGGTGTGAAGATGGCTGCGGTTATGTTTGGCAATTTGTAAGAGATGTTTGTTTTATGCAAACAGTAACTGGAACCTCACCAAATGTAAAGTTTAAACAAGATATGTATGCATTGCTAGGTGGTGGAGACTGGTCAGATAGTGGGAATATCAATTCGCATCTGCGTGCAGTCATTAGACGTAATGCCACTTATGAAGCAGCTAGCGCCCGTGGATGTAGCCGTGCGCGTCGTTTTGTTTAGAGGAGGCGAAGATGAGAGAGTATCCAGAGCATTTGAATACAAAGCAAGATTATCTGAACATGTTTGAATTTGACAAGGCTGAGACAGTAAAACGGCTAGAGCAGCTATTGGAAACGCGTTTTTACTGGGTTGCTATAAAGGAGCTTAGTGAAGGGGAAGAAGGCATTGAAGATGAGAGGCATAAGATTGATATGGCAACAGAAATGCCGATTGGTTTAGAGGGAGGCTTTTTAGAAAAGCGCATACAATATGAATTACAGGAAAGCGAATATGCGCCGATATTTGCTCTTGGCTTTAGTGTTGAAGAGGTGGAGCAATTGATCAAAGAAAATAGGGAATAAAATAGTTATAAGCATAAACAACAATATCTTTTGGAGTGCCTCACCTTGTGTGAGGCTTTTTTTATGGAGAAGCATATGAGAAGAATATCATCAGAAGGGCTTACACTTATCAAACAATGGGAAGGTTTACGGTTGAATGCCTATCAAGATATAGCATGCGTGTGGACCATTGGTTATGGACACACGAGCAAAGCTGGTAAACCGCTTGTCAAAAAAGGGATGTGTATTACACGACAGCAAGCAGAAGAAATTCTTTGTGAGGATTTAAAGCAATTTGAGACAGCCGTTGAGAAAGCTGTAACAGTTTCGTTAACAGATGAACAGTTCGCGGCATTAGTATCGTTTTGCTATAATGTAGGGATTAAAGCCTTTTGTCACTCGACGTTGTTGAAAAAACTGAATAAGGGAGATTATGAGGCTGTTCCAACAGAACTACAGAAATGGAATAAGGTAGGTGGAAAACCTCTTCAAGGGCTTGCAAACCGTAGAGCAGCGGAAGCAGGGTTATGGGCGAAAGGTAGCTATGTTTCTTCTAATTATCAAAGAGTAGAAACGAAAGCAGCAACAGGACTTCTCAAAATAGAAGCGCTTGCACCAATTATAGGCTCTTGTTCAGGTCTTGGAGGTTTGTTGGCGGGCAATGGTCCTATCCAATGGGCATTAGCGGGAATAATGGTTTTAGCGGCATGTACAGGCATAGTGTTTGTAGCCAAGCGATTTAGGGAGCAACGCTTGTGATTTTTTGGTTTAAGAAATATTTTCTCATGTTTACAGCGGCTTTAGCCGTTTTTTTTATGGCT
>NZ_LR736335.1:0-4481 GCF_902652675.1 Bartonella refiksaydamii | reverse complement strand
CCCCCCAAAACCCCCAAAACCTCCAAAACCCCTTCAAAACTCATAACCATAATGATCTTGATAGCATTGCTTATGATTATAGTCCCTTTCTTTTGAAAGGCTTTAAGAGACCACATGCTTTTTTAAGACGTGTTTTAATCACTCACTAAAATGATCACTTTTGTCAGTTTAATTTACTGACATAACCGATAAAATAGACAATAGCCCATTAAAAGAGATTTTGATAATCTATGGAATAATTTTATAAGTCTTTTTTTATAGGTTATTTCCTTAAAATCTTGCACCAAAACCATGAGCAGAGCCACATCACTGTTGAGTTTCTCAACTAGTGATCAAGGCTTTGGATCGCGCCTTATTTTCTAAATTTCTGAAATCTTTTTGATATTTTTAAAGTGCTATTTCTTGTCTTTTTTTCCGATAAAATTAACTATTTTCTCTTTCCACGAGCGGGGTTGCTCCTTGTTGATAACCTCTTGTTGATCATCAAAATCTTTTGCTACCTGTTCAATCAAAGCGTAGCTCACTTGCTTGGTTTTTTCTACTTTTTTGGCTAAAGCTAATGCTCGTTCTAGGTGGGTTTTGTTGATGCTCTCGTCAAAACCTAGATGATCACCTGCCGTAAAGCTTTTCTGATAAGATTGTAAGGTCTCAACATCGCCCAACAAAGCAAGAGCGCCAATATGAAGCAAAGCATAATCCTTATTATCTGTTTTGGACTTTGCATCCTGTTGCCAAGGAGCAGCGCCATAATCACAGCGAAGTCTTTCAGAAAGATCAATATCTTTGACTGCCCATTCTAGCGCATCATCAAGCGCTTGCTTTAAGCGATCCGCAGTGACTTCTGGTTCAAAGATTTCCAATCCCTTTGCTTCAAAATTAAGTTCTAAATCCGGGAAATCTTGCACGTTGGTAGGATCAATGAATTTACAAGCGGTGGAAAGAATGCCCGTGCTAATCAAAAAGGCGCGATCAAATTGAGGGTAATCTTTAGCAATTTCGTCGTTATAAAGAATGTCTACTTCACGATCAGCCAATTGATAGCTTGCTATATAATCATCACCATCGATTTTTTTAGTCGACCAGCCTAAACTTTTTAAAAGAGCTGTGGCACTTTCCATAGTGAGACGATCATCATTGTCATCCGTTTCATCTACTTCTTCTGCCGCTTCAACAGAAGTTGTTTTAGAAGCAACAGGTGTTGTTTGTGGATCGAGAGACAAAATCGGAGCGTTTTTAGGAAAACCCATTCGATAATGCTGGGCAAGAGTAAGAGCATTGTCAATATCATATTTTGTGATAGTGCCTACAAAGCCTAGACGATTTTTTCTTTGAAAACTCTCCTTATAAAATTTGAGCTTTTTGACATTACCAGTCAAAATAAGTGCTATAAGGTGACATTCTGCAAGGCAAGATTCACTATCCGTTGACAAAGCAGCATAATCATAGATGATTTGGCTGGTATTTTGCCTATCAGCCCACTCAAGAATATCCGCACAGATCTCCCTCAGTTTGCCCTCGTCCAATTCAGCACCAGACAACGTATAAACTTCTTCTGCCTCTTTGAGAGCTATGTATTGAAGCTTGTCGGAAAAAACATCACGATGAGCAGTAGAGAAGCCAAGTGTTGAAAGAGAAGTCTTGAATGCAACAATCGGCTCTTCTTCATCACTTTGAAAGCTGTACGCTATATTAATTATACGCTCTTTAGTTATGAAATAAGCATTGCGCTCGTAGTTTTTATCCCGATAAACTGTCCAACCCATTGCTTCTAGTTGCTGGGCAATTTTATCAAAAACAACTAAAACTTGCGAACTAAGCCGTTCATCCGCTACCTCTCGCTCTTTCAAAACCGTTAGATATCCTTCAGCAAATTCAATAGTACGATTAACATACTCCTCCAGTTCTTCATCAAGATTTTGCAAATGGTCAGGAATCTTGCCCGATGCAAGTGAATTTTGATACGATTTCAGAATATCAATCTTACCTGTTAACGCTAAGCAAGCCAAATGCCAAATCACATCTGGATAATAGCTATATTCCTGAAAAAGCGTTTTACTTTCTATCGCTGCTTCTAGATCTTGAGCACGTGCCCATTGTATCACTCGCTGAGAAATTTTGATAAGCTCCTGCTCATTTAATGTCTCTACACGAATATCAATCCCTTTATCAAACTCACTAATCCCCCCTCCTCCAATAGTATTAAAAGAATTATAAATATTTGTAGCTGATATCTGCCTACATTTTCTACTATCGTGAATATAATGGCAAGCTACAGAAATATCTTCGTTGGAGATCTCTGCTTCAAGATGAACACTGTAATCATCATGAAGACGGATAAAACCAAAATTAAATTGAATAAAACGATCCGGCAAAACCAACCACGTTTTCCCAAGCTCTGTGGCAAACCACCCTTGGGTTTTAAGAATGCGCGTTGCTGCTGCAAGGCTTATCAAACGCTGTTTTGGTTTTTTGCGTGCTAAAATGTCATCCAATTCGTTATTTTTATAAGCCTCAGCAAAAAAGATAACGCGCTCAACCTGTGTTATTTTTTCATAATCAGAAAACTCTTGTGTATATAATTGAGGTGTAGGTTTGTAATTTCTTAAAGCTTCGATATCGCCGAGTAGAGCCTTTGCAACGAGAGAATGATTAGCAGCTTTTTCATGTAATTTTTGCTCAATATCTTGTGCTTTCGCCCAAGCTAACACTTTGTTTAAAGCTACCTTGACATGACTTTCAAAAAACTCCAGCGCTGTAACTCCAAAATTCTCTTCTGAAGAAATCAGCATATCCTCATATTGAGGTTGCGATTCTTTACCGTTAGCATATTCACAGCCAAGACAATAAGCAGCAGTGGTGAGACTGACAGAAACCCACAATCTTCCGCTATCCCGTCCATAATCTATGACGCCGTAGTGAATACGCACTATGCGATCGGGGAGGTGATAATAAGCAAACATATCACCCATTTCATCGCGATGGGGCTCCCAACCAACTTTTTTTAAAATCTCTGTTGCGTCTTTGGTTTGCATCGTCATTACCCCCCAGCATGTTCTATAATTCTTTTACAGAGAAATTCATAAAAATTACTTGCGTAATACTGGGGATCGCTAGGTGGAAAATCAAAATAGAGTGCACATTCTCCATTCTGGAATTGAGAATAATCAAAGTAAAGTATCTCACCAAAATCATTTTTACTGACGACAAGCTGCTGTGGTTTTGCTAAACCATTTTTTATATCGTTCAAGTTACGGTAAACAATATCATCACTACGTGCAATCTCAAAATTTGTATTATAAACGCTAAATACTTCCTCACCACAAATTTCTCCTCTTCCGTAATTTTTCAAAAAACTCTTGTAAGAAGATGTGAATTGCAATTCGAGAATTTTCTCAGCCTTTTCAATCACGAGATCATCAACTGCATCATCTTCAGTACCAAAATTGATAATATCACCATTATATTTATTCACTTTATCAATTAAGACTGCAACATCAGATAAAGTGTAAGTTTTCATGAATCTTCCCCTGCATGATCCTTAATTTTTTTACAAAGGAATTCATAAAAATTACTTGCGTAATATTCGCAATCGCCCAATGCAAGCATGACATAGAGTGGGCATTCACCATCCCTAAACTGTGTATAATCAAAGTAAAAGGTTTCATCAAGATCATAACTCACAACGAGCTGTTCTGGTGTTGCAAAACCATCTTTTCTATCATTTAAATTTTGGAAAACAATATCACCACCCGGAATATCTGCTCCACACTCCTTATAAAGACTATAGATTTCTTCACCTCCAATTTCTCCTCCTACATATTTTTTTAAAAAAACTTTGTAAGACGATGTGAATTGTAAACCTAGAGTTTTCTCTGCCCTTTCAATCACAATATCATCAGCCGCATTTTCTTCAGTACGAAAATTGATAATATCATTATATTTATCAATTAATACTACAACATCATCTAAGGTATAGGTTTTCATCAATTATTCTCCATAAATTATTCTACAAATTTCTGTTTTTTCTCTTTTCATCAACCGTAGAGTATTACTGCCGGTTCTCCTGTCCCCATCCGTTAAAATCTATCCCTATGATACCCCATTTCATATCGATCATTCCTCCTAAGTTACTGTTTTTTTGTTCTCTATAACCTTTACGGCGCTCTTTCCAATATTCCTCTCTCTGCTTCTCAAACTTTTTTCTATCTATAAGTGATTGATGTGTGTTGGAAGGAGCATGAATCACAGAAGTATATTTTTGGTGAGATTCCTTGCTAATTTCTGCTATGGGGCCCTCAGGCGTTTGCTTTAGGTGATGCAACTCAACAGACTTATTATCAAAACCTATAGGTGCTCTTCCTGTTTTCATTCTCTCAATATTGGTGCCCCATACTTCTTCCCCTTTTACTATCCAACTAACAATTTTGTTAGGATCAAACAGGTCGTCTCTCTGATAAACTTTGTTTGTCTGACCAAATTTG
>NZ_LR736334.1:0-4532 GCF_902652675.1 Bartonella refiksaydamii | reverse complement strand
AAACGGAGAAACGCAAATGATACTCTTTAGAAACGTAAAAATATTCTCCACATCACTTTCTTATTGTTTAGGTTAGAGACAGCGCTATAGTCTGATACTTTACGGTCTTTTATATTTACGAGCACTTTCTTTGACATCAAACAAACAGCTAAGCGGTATCAAATAACGGATAAATATTTTATCTGAAACGCTTTTACAGAAAAATGCGGGTATTATCGTTCAGGTTTTGTTCGGGATATTGCTGAGGCTAGAACTCACCATTACCTTTTTGCAACAAATATTTATACGATTTCGGGTAAAAATCATATGGATACATGAATTATAGAGAGATTTTTATTGCATGATGAAAACACAATGACTCTTGGAGATTGTTTTATTCAGTTTAAGAAAGATTCTCTGCACGCATTGATTTAGAGATGAGGGATATGCTTTTAAGAGGGGTGAGAGAAAACTTCTTTTATAAAAAAGTAAGAAGGGATCTCGTATTATTTGCGACTGTACAGAAAAAGTTTGCAAGCTTTGTTTGGAAATACACCAGTGAAGAGTTAATCTCAAAAATGCATTGTTAATGTAATTGCCAATAAATTGCCATAAAAATTTCATAAAATACTCTCCAACATTTTTACACTATCGCATGATGGTTAAGCGGTATGTCTTTTGTGCGGTGATATCGGGCTGTATGTTGCTCAGCACTCTTTTTGCATACTGTCTTTTGTGAAGCGCGATGGTATTTGTGAACTAGAAAAAAGGCAGGATTTCTATGTATCATATTGATTACAACAGTTATCGTTCTATCAAAAGTTTTAATCGTCGTGTTCATTTTCTTGTTATGCATTATACTTCCATTAATTTTAAAGAGTCGGTTATGGCTCTTACAGGAGAGAGGGTTAGTGCCCACTATCTTGTTCCTGATCCATCAGAGCAGACGTATATTGAGGCAGGGTTTAAGGATATGCGTATCTTTAATCTGGTGGATGAAAATGAGCGTGCGTGGCATGCGGGTGTGAGCTCATGGGCGGGGCGTAATAATATAAATGATACCTCTATTGGGATTGAAATAGTCAATTTAGCTACGGGTCATTCTGATAGTGGAGAACAGACGTATGTTGATGCAGCTTTAAAGGATGCGCGTGTTTTAAATCTCGTTGATAAAGATGGGTGCCAATTACAGACGGATGTTGGTTCATGGGCTGAGGGCACTCATGTGAGTGGTACAGCTCTGCAGCTTGAGACAGTTAACCTCATTACTTATAATAATGAGGATTTTGTATTTCCTCCTTATAATCCAACGCAAATTGATGCAGTTAAGGAACTGGCATTGAATATTCTTCAACGGCATCCAGATATCATGCCAGTCGATGTCGTTGGACACAGTGATATTGCCATTGGCAGGAAAAGTGATCCAGGGGCAGCTTTTCCGTGGAAAGAACTTTATGCGGTTGGCATAGGGGCATGGTATGATGATGAACTAAAAAATCACTATCAAGAGAAGTTCTGTGAGAGTTTTCCAGCTAAAGAGGATATTTTGGCTAAACTGAGATGTTATGGGTATGATATTTCGATTGCAGGTACCGAAATTGGATATAAGAATTTGATACGAGCATTTCAGCTTCATTTTCGTCAAGAGAATTATGATGGGATTTTGGATGTTGAAACAGCAGCTATTATTTATGCTTTGGTAGATAAGTATTTTCCGTCAAGTTAATACAACAGTGGACGTTTTCCGGTGAGTTTTGCTTTTTGCCGATTGGGCTTGTGTGAGAAAAAGCTATCTGTAAAGCAATTCATGGGAAAAGGATGAGAAAACTTAGTAAAAAGTGAATTTTAAAAACTCGTTTCTTTATTGTATATGGAACAGCCTCATTAAAAAAGATACGTGAAGTTAGGGTGTTGTGCATAGTACAGAAAACATAATGCTCAAGAGTTAAAAGAAAAGAGGGGAGTGTTGTGTAAAAAAGAATTTTATAAAGATGATTCGTTATTTTACAATTTGAATGAGAGTTCCCAATATAGTAAGGTTTTTTCATTTCAAAGTTTTACATTAGACATTAGAAAATTATTTATTTGCATGTCATGAACGAAATCAGTATGCGGATAAGAAACGTTTTAGAAAGGAGGCAATATACCTCCCGTGGAACGTCTCTGTGCAAAAGCGGTTGCAACATTGAAAGCTGGTAAATAAATTGATAGCATGGGCTTATTATTTTAAAGGGTAAAGATGGGGATGTCCAAAGAATCTTGCATTATTTCTCCTCTCGTAATCATTAGATATGAAAAGTATGGATTGTAGTTCTGTACTTGTTGTATACAGTAAGTGTGTGACGATGATTGAAAGAAGCAAGCAAGGTATGCGCGCTGCAAAGAATATATGTGCGATATTTTCAGAATTTTGAAAAATATACATCACCTCTGATTTTAAGAGGATATTTTTGACGTATTTGCAAATATTAAAGTTGTAAAGAATTTCGTTGTTTATTTTAGCGCTATCATTTTTACTAAAAATATTTCTATGATCAATTATCTAGTGCGTTGAAGCTATATCTCGCTTGTTTTGTTTTCTCTAGAGGATATTTGCACACTTTTGATGATAAATTCTTTGATAATGAAGATCTGCATTATTTAGACTTACATGCAAGGCTTATGAAGTGTGCTTATCAACATTCATCCGGTTCATTTATTTGGAATATTTTTATAACAGTAAGCAGATTTTTTGTAGAGATAGTGGCAAAAAAATATCACGGAACAGTGTTATAGCCATCATGGGAAAGTGCAAAAACTGGCAACATATGTTACCAGTTTTTGAAAGTGTAGTCCAAAAGGATTAGAATGAGCGCTGGAAGCGAATCATACCTTGTAAAGCACTTTTCTTATGCAGAGCATGTGTATATGTCGTAGCAGCGTCTATGCTTTTTAAGGAGCGATCATCATTCCAAGAAACGTAAGTGAGCTCTGGTGTAATCACAAAACCTGGAACCAGCGTGTATGCAATATTTACAGAAGTTGCAAAGGTTTTTACAGCGCTATAAGAAACTTGAGCATTTAGATTTGCTTTTGAAGTGAGTTTGTAAGTTGCACCAGCCCATGCAGCCCATTTGCCTCCCCAGTTCGCATAGATTGTCGTATTTTCTCGTGATAATACGTCGTTTGCATCTTTTGTGTAGTAATCAACGCTATTTTTATAGCCAGCCATTGCCCATAGGTTAAAACGATCATTGACATTGAAATCTACACGTACCTTACCAGCCCATTTTTTGTAGTAAGAATCATAAGCAGCAACTGTTGAAAAACCACCCCATTTTTGCATAAATTTTATACCAAAAACCAGATTGGGAGTGTAATCTTTTATTCTTTTACTTGGGAGACTATCTGTAGGAACGACAGCAATTTTATCATCTTTATCAATATAGTAGTATGCACCTTCGATGGAGGCAGGACCATCGGCGTTGCCTAATTCGGCACCGATAATGGCAGAAAAGCCAGAGTCACCACTAAAGGTATAAGAGATAAAATTGGTACGTGTGATACCACTTGGCGCTATACTGTCATCATTTAGAACGTTTCCATAACCGCCTGTCCAACTGTTGAAAATTGTGTCATCAAGACCTACACGAAAACCGCCAAGTTCAATGTAAGCAGCTGAGAGTGTTGCACCAGCTTTGTTAGCACCATTCCCCCAGCTTGAGTAGATTCGTGCATAGGAACGAAGTGTTCCCATTTCTGTTTCAGAAGCGGCTTGAAAAACAAGGGTTAATCGTGATGATGCACCATATGTTTTTCTTTTTTGAGCTAATTCAGCGTCGGTTGTAGCATCAACGTTATCACCGCCTAGAAAATCAGCGCGGACATTTCCTGATAAACGCATGCAAGTTTCTGTTCCGGGGATATAGAAATATCCTTTTCCATATGCATCGCAAACGCGAACATATTCCACAGGCTCTGGTTCTGCAATTACTGTTGAAGCTGCTTGTGCTCCAGAAATTGCTAAAAAAGCTGCTGTAGAGCTTAAAAATAGGGATTTAATACTCATAGTGGATCTCCAATGAAAGGTAGTGTAATTTTTTCTAAGGAATATTATTTGTTCAACTCATGAAAGGCAAAAATACGCGATACTCGTAATGCTAGCTATACTGATCTTTTTTAAAGATACAAATATGAAATTACCCTTTTGAAGGATATTCATGTACTATTCAAGGCAATGTGATAAAAAAGGCACAATTTTCATTTTGTTAGCTTTTTATCCTCTGTGGGTCACTAAAAAAGAAAAAACTTAGATATTTTTGAAAAAAATCGAAAATGTCTTGAAGTTTCTGTTGATACCATTTATGCACTCTCCTTGGAGAGGTGGCCGAGTGGTCGAAGGCGCTCCCCTGCTAAGGGAGTAGGGCTCAAAAGGCTCTCGAGAGTTCGAATCTCTTCCTCTCCGCCACTCAATTTTCTCCTATGTATAATGTATTGATTCTTTGTAATCTTTTTAAAGGTTCGGGAACGTTAACAAAAGTTCGGGAATAGGATTTTCCAACATACCGTTACAA
>NZ_LR736333.1:0-4906 GCF_902652675.1 Bartonella refiksaydamii | reverse complement strand
GTGTAAAAGATTGATCCTGATTACTCGAACGCAAAATCATCTGATTGCCTAAAGACGAAGCATCTACAGAAACAATAGACTGCTGCTCGTGATTTTCTGAAGAAACAGAAAGCTGTGCTTCTCTCAAATGCCGTGGAGGTCTTAGTTTTGGTGCTTGGTTGCGCTTTCTTGTAGCATTAGTATTTCTATGAGACTGCGTACTTTTTTCCACATTCGTAGATGAAGAAACTGAAAAAGTAGTAACTTTGGGTTTCCTGCTTATGCGCAGAGAGGGAAACTCCGAAGAACTTGATCTACCATCTGCCATGCCTAAATACCAAGTTGTAGTACCACCACTAGACTCTGCGTCTCTTTCTCTTTTATACAAACCATACACAAAAGTCCCACCATCAACAGCTTCAATTGCCGTGCCAGCACTATTTGCCAGCGTAAAATTAGCTCCTCCGTTGGGACTCCTATCGGTAATTAACGGGATCTCAGTAACCAAACTATTGTTTTGTGAAAGAGGACCTGTAATTTCACGACCAGAATCAGAAACGCTTATTTTGTGATTACCTGTACCATTCTCAATGAATAAGTAATCGCTACTATCACCCGTAGCACTAATATTAAAATTAAAGTTTAAACTACCTGAAAGCCTCACAACATGAAGTGAAATATGGCGTGGATCATATGGAATAGAAGTAAAATTAACAGTACCTCCCTCCCCACTTAGATCCTCAATATAGATCTGAGATTTTTTTGTGTTATCCCGCTCACCAACCCCAAATAGCCACTCATCAGCCCTTCCTCCCACAGAAATTTTTTCTTTTTTGATATGATTTGTCCTATCACCGGCAAATAAATAAAGACATCCGCTATCATTGACCTCTATTTCCCCGATTAATTCCGCACCAACATGTACCCACGAGCTGGCAGAATTATTAATTTTTAGAGCATCGACAATACCACCAGGATACACTACTTGAACGGCACTATCACCTAAGGTAGTATTAATAGCCATTGCTTCTTCTAAAACGTGCTGCCTACCATTTCCAGAAACTGTGGTATTTTTTGCAAAACCACCACCATGTTTTTTACTCCCCATATAAAGATTTTGTTCTCCCCCTTGCATAACCTTTGTATTCCAAGCCCATGCTCCATCATACACATTCTGCTGTCCTACTACTCCATCCGTACCAGAAACTGTGACATCATATGCGCTACTTCGCTTCTCCATATTCGTAAAATCTGGAACACTTTTTTCTTCGAAAACTAGCTGCTTTCCACCTTGGATTTTAGTATTCATAGCAGTTCCTGCGCGCGTAACTATTTGCATCCCGCCTTTTTGAACAGTCGCTCCCACTGAAGTCCCATTATTATCAACAATCTCTACACCGCCATCGCCAATTATAATATTATTACTGAGCGGAAATGTAATCAGTGCTGAACCTTTTGGTACAGTTGTTCCCTTCGTTATATATTCCATACTTGTTAATTCTCTATTTTTTCTCTCAATCGCGCTTGCTATTTGCACAAGACAACTACTGATTATTAATACTGAGAAACCTAATTTGCATTTATGCCGCATATACACACTCCATTCTCAATTATCAGACAAATATCCCTCAACTACATAGACAGTCTATCTTAGATTGCGTCATAATGTGTTTTATTTATGTCTAAATGCACTTTTAGTGTGCAATTTATCTTTTTACAACTATAAATTGCAAAGTTGTAAAGCACTAGGAACTATTCCAGTCTGAAGCTGTATAACTTCACAAAATTCAAATTGTGCCCTTATGTTCAGGGCACAATTTACAAGACTTGCAATAATAAATGAAGAAACGATGGCACCTTTAACAGAGCACAAGATCATTCTCAATGTTTATATGCTCCCAAGAATGCATAGACAACATTCAATGTTTAATTCACGAAGACAATAAGATTTCTAAGATTAATTAGTGCGCAAAACACATATTTAGAAACTATAACGTAACCCTAAAATACCTTGAAGTGACTGCTTAATCTTATACCCTTTTAGATAATGCGCTTCCACATAAAATTTTAATTTTTCATTGACGAAACCGTTCAAACCAATTCCTAATTTACCCGCATTTCCAGACAAGTCTGTGATAAATTTATACTGGTTATTAATTGTCGTATGATTATTATTTACATTCTCACGTAACAAAGCTGCAGTAATGTAAGCCGTTAATGAAGTTTCTACACCAAAAATAAATTCATGCCCTGCTGTTAATCCGACTTCACTACGGAATGAAGTTAATGGACTTATATCACCTGCCATTCCATTAGAAAGCTTAATTTTTTTACCTTCAGTTTGCAAACCTGTTAGCTTGACATAAGGCTGCATCCAAGTGCTTTGTGCTGGCTCAAAACGACAGCCAATCTCAAATGCCCCACCTATCGCCCACTGATTATAATTGCCTTGGATGGCTAAACCATTTGTTGAAATAGCTTTTAGATTATCTCGATAATAGTTATATTTCAAAACCCCGTCCATATACCACCCGCGATTATCAAAGTAAGTTGCATAAGCTCCAACGCTATAACTGCTTATGTCGCTATCACCGCCTCGTACATGAGCAATGCGGACTTGATCATAACTACCAAAACCACCAATATACAAATCTCCATGCGTTAGCTCGTTCAATTGATCAGCACCAAATACTATACCTGTCTGTTCAAGCTTAAAATTTGTATGGTTTGTAGCAACACGTTCTCTGCTCTTAATCGCATAAGCCCACAGATCTGTATCTTTCCTGTGTTGGTCCAGAATTCCTCTTCCAGTACGCACAATTTCTAACTCATTATTAAAAATAAATCCAGAGGACACTGCTGTAGAGAGCACAGCATCAACTGAAGGAGTTGTTGATGCCCCACCACTAGATGGATCTATCAGATCGGGAGGTACAGGATCATCAATGCGGTCAGCTGACAAAAACCAAATTTTTCCATTTTCGTCCTTTCTCTGTTTCAAACCATACATATAGGTTCCACCATCTATGGCATTAATTTCTTCACCAGAGAGACCTGTCAAAGTAAAATGAGCTCCACCGCTTTGATCCGTAATTAAATCACGCTTATTTGAAGAAGGATCGGTGATTTCAACACCAGAATCAGCAACGCTTATTGTGTGATTACCTTTGCTCTTCTCAATGAAGAGATAATCACCACGGTTATGTGCAATAGTGGTATTGAACTCGAAGTGTAAACTTCCTGAAAGATCATTAACATGAAGCTGAGAGTAATACGGATCAGAGCCAGTAAAAGCAAAAATAACACTCCCCTGCCCACTTAATTTCTGAATGAGAGAGCTTTTTCCATCAAACTCATCAGTGATAGAGTATAGTCTTGTATCTTGTCCATTTAAAATAACATTTTCTGCTGTAGTACGATGTTGATCATTTCCAGCATAGAGATGAAGTTGTCCAGAATGGTTTACCAGTGTCTTACCTTCTAATGCTGCACCAGCATGCACAAATGATTTTGCTTTATCATTCATTGTTAGATTTTTTACTAACCCATCAGCATATATTTCCTGAATGGCAGTCTCGTTTAAAGAGACACCAATAGCCTTCCCTCCTTTTAAGATACGCTGTTTACCGCCATCAAAAATTTCTGTATCAAACGCAGATCCACCATTTTTTGCGCTTTGAGACTTTTTAGCAATCTCCTGTATCCCCCCTTGCATAACTTTCGTATTCCAAGTTATTCCTCCATCGTATATCTTTTGTTGCCCCAGTGTTTCATTTTGTCCATAAATTACAGTATTAGAAGCACTACTCCCTTTAATCTGCTCTCTAACAACACCTTCCCCGAAAACAAGCTGTTCACCACCATAAATTTTAGTTCCTTCTACTTTTCCTCCATTCTCAATCCTTTGCTGTCCCCCTTCCTTAACGACAGCATTTTTTGAAAAGCCTTGTTTTTTCTCCGAAGCCCGAACAATTTCAGTTCCACCATATTCAATTTTGCTATTTTCACTACGGCCTCCCGCATAAATATGGATTTCTCCACCATTTTTAACCGTGTTATTGATAGACAACCCTGGCTCATCCGTATCACCATCGTTTAAAAAGTGGCCTTGTCCATCATTATCGAATAAATGATTTTCCAATTTAGTTCCACTATTAATGAAAATGAGCTCTGAACTTTTAAGTATCGTAATATTCTTTTCTTGCGTATATGGTTCGACATTGCCAGCATTATTGCTTCCAAGCCCTTGCACTTTGCTGACCAATATTCCAGAGCTCTTATTCATGGAAACATCACTCAGATTTTCAAAAAAAACGGTCTCACCGCGCGTTTTTAAAATAACATCACGTTTAGACGCTCTAATCTTTCTGTATTTCTCTGTTATCAAGCCCTCCTTATACTGACTATAGAATGTTTTCTCATTTATACCATAGTCTGAAGGCTGATAAAAAAGTTGTACTCCTCTCTCACCTGCAGCTGCGGCTTGCACAAAACAGCTGCTGATCATGAGTGTACAACAGCTTAATTTCCATTTATATTGCATAACTATATCCTCCCCCCCTTCACGTCTGGGTAGACATTAAAGGTAATTAGATCTGCCTAATTTATTTTCAATCTAAAATTTTAAAAACTATCCTTAACAGTTTATTAATATTATAAAAAATCACCATTCTAGTTCCCTTGAACTTTTTGTTTCGTCTAGAGTATAAAGCAGTGCCTAAATTACTTTTCTAACAGTCGCCAAAAAATTTTTTATCTAAGAAAAAAGTAAGATATGAAAAAAGCACGCACTATAAAAATGTAGATTGTTATGAAAAATGCCTTTATATTTTTTCAAAAATTGTGTTCTGATCATCAAATATCTAGTTTACAAAAACGACTCTACATTTAAAGACGATCCGAGAACAAAGATACGCTCAAAAACTAT
>NZ_LR736332.1:0-5120 GCF_902652675.1 Bartonella refiksaydamii | reverse complement strand
TCCTAACTAATCCCACCTCTCCCCACTTAGTACAAAACTTACTGTCAAACTACAAAGAGTATCAAACGAAAACAAAAATCTATCGATATCATCTCCATATATGTCAAAACATTACTATAACTAAATTGGAAGGATACTGAAAAAATTTTCGCTAACTACAACACACTCTCTCTATTATATCATAAATCAGCATAAAAAAACAAAACAACACATCCTTTAATTATAAATAATGTTTTTATTTATTCACATGTTTTAAATAGAGTATACACCAATAGATATGAAAGAATAAAATTTTCAAAGTCACTTTCAATGAGTAATACGAATGATAAGTCCTTTTAAGGCATTTTTGTGTTATACCAGATATGTAAAATATTTTCATTTTAAAAAAATAAAAATATTTAAAATCCTCTCTTACTTTTGCAAGAGTATTGCTTGTGTTTCTCTTTTCCTTATTTAAAGCGAGAAAAAATCGAAAAGAAGAAAAGATTCTAAGCCCATGATTCCTTCTAAAGATTTTCCTCAAGCTGCCTTCTTCACTGACTTACGAAAACGCAAAGTCTTTGCGCGCTTTGCAGATGCCTTTGCTTTTTTGTGTCTTTCATTTGGAGATGAAGAATTTTTGCCCTGTAATTGCACAGCTTTATCTTTATAATTCAGAAATCGCTTCTGACGTTTAGATTTTCTAAAACAAAATTTACTGTTTTCGTTTTTTTCACCTTCTGGCACAATCGTCTTTTCTGGAAATGCAGCAAACTGTACTGGAACAGCTTCACGCACTAACCGCATAGAAATCAAGCGCTCTACAGCACGCAACCGCGCTCCTTCTACTCCTTCATCAAAGAGTGTGAATGCTTCACCAGACGCACCATTACGTCCTGTACGACCGATACGATGCACATAACTTTCAGCTTCATCTGGTAAATCGTAATTAATAACGTGGCTTATTCCTAGTACATCAATACCGCGCGCTGCAATATCTGTCGCAACAAGAACCCGCACAGTCTGTTCACGAAAAGCTTTCAAAGCAGACTGGCGAGCACTTTGCGATTTATTTCCATGAATTGTTGCAACAGAATACCCTATCTTTGTTAAAGTACGTGTAACAGCATCAGCGCCGTGTTTAGTTCGAGTAAAAACAATGACCGAAGTAAGAGCCGGATTTGTCAAAAGTTTACCTAAAACATTCTTTTTTTCGCTGGTAGGGACGCAATATAATTTCTGAGTGATTTCTGCAACAGTCGTCCCTTGAGGAGTAACCTCTATTGTTACTGGCTCATTGAGCAAACACTTCGCAAGTACATTGATTTCTTTCGGCATTGTCGCAGAAAAAAGCGCTGTCTGACGCTCTGGATGCAAAAGCTTTGCAATTTGCTGTACATCATTAATAAAACCCATATCCAACATACGATCTGCTTCATCCAGAACTAAAAAACGAGATTGAGAAAGATCAACGCATTTTTCACGAACAAGATCTCTTAAACGCCCTGGCGTTGCTATCAAAACATCCACACCAGCTTCTATGCGTTTAATTTGTTTTAAACGTGATACCCCACCAAAAATAAGACATGTCGAAAGATGCGTTCCCCTCGCAGCAACACGAATTGTTTCATCAATCTGAACAGCGAGTTCACGCGTAGGAACCAAAATCAAAGCCCGCGCAGTTTTAGGGCAACGTTTATTACCCAAAATCAAAATCTGACTGAGAATAGGCAAACTAAACGCCAAGGTCTTCCCAGAACCTGTCTGTGCAATACCTAACATATCACGCCCACTCAACACCACCGGAATAGCTTTTTCTTGAATAGGCGTAGGTTTACCCATACCAGCCATGAGCAAATTTTTACTCAAAAGAGCAGACAAACCCAACTTTATAAAAACGTTTTCTCTATTTATAGTCAAAATAAAATCTTTCCTCAGCTCAACGACTCTAAACAAGTAACAAGCTGAACTCTGTTACTCAAGAATCCGCGCAAAAAAGACCTTGATATTACAAATTCGTTAAGCAACGCTTGAAAGAGCGATTTGCGCACCCAATGAACATCTTAAAAAAAGAAGAAAGGTGCATAAACCCCATCCTACTAAAGAGCCAATTAACCATCTCAAACACCTTTACTTATACTATCGTAGAATTATGACAAAAAAGCAAGCGCTTTGAGAAAGTTATTTATTATAAATAAGAAACACGATGTTTTAACCACTTATTTCTTTATTATTATCTCCTTCGGTAAATGTACCCTATTAAAATCAGGATAAATTTCTAGAAAAACTGGATTTTGTACAGTTTTCTGACCACCATAGATTAAATACCATTGCGTTTTATCAAAAATCGCCAAAGTTTTATATCGCATGATGCGATCTTTCATCTCAAGCGTAGTCGGGATTAAAGCATACAAAGTACCTTTATCAGTTTGCAAATAGTCTATGTTTTTTTCACTTAAACGATAAGCACCATCAGGCAAATTCTCAAATTGAACATGCAGCTGTTGAAGAAAACTGTGACGTAAACTATCCTCTGTTGTATTCAATCGGCGCGCCATTTCTTTATAAAGCCGATCAGGCATATAAGCGGGAATAGGTGCAAAATTCCTATTTTTTAACGCACTATTAACATCAACAACTAATCTTAAAAGCTCAGCTTTTTGTACTATCACTGGTTCAGATGCTAAACTCTGTTTAGCAACACTCAAAAACAAGAACAGTCCCAGTAAAAAGCAAAAAACAGATTCCATTCTTATCTTAATATTTCTCATTTTAGCAAAAATTTTAGTTTATCATATAACAAAATCAAACAATGTTTGATCGTTTGTAATATCACGATAACGCCAACCTAAAGCTTGAAAATTTTTCTCTAAGAGACAGAAATTATCGTATTTTTTTGTTTCAATTGCAATTAACACAGAACCAAAATTTCTAGCAGATTTTTTAAAATATTCAAAGCGCACGATATCATCATCTGGAGAAAGTTGAGCAAGAAAATCACGCAATGCGCCAGGATGTTGCGGAAAACTAAAAATAAAATACTTTCTCAAACCCTGAAAACGCAAAGAACGCTCTTTAATATCTGGCAAACGCTCAAAATCAAAATTACCACCTGAAATAACAAGAAGGATTTTTTTTCCTTTCAACTCTTGAGAAGAAATACTGTTAAGAGCATCGATTGATAAAGCACCTGCTGGTTCAAGGACTACACCTTCAACGTTGAGCATTTCAATCATTGTAGAACAAACACGATTTTCAGGAACTGTAATAACAGAATCGGGTGAAAATTGCTTTAACATTGTGTAATTTAACGCACCAATTTCAGCCACAGCAGCACCATCTACAAATGTATCGATAGTTTCAAGTTTGACACGTTTTCCACTCTTCAAACAAGCAAGCAAACTTGCGGCTCTTTGTGGTTCAACAAAACGAAGCTCCGTTTTCCAACCATATTCACATAAAAATTTACTCACACCACTAGCCAAACCACCACCACCTACAGGTACAATCATCAAATCTGGCTCACTTTCCCCATTGAGTTTTTTCCATTGCAAAACAGATTCACAAAGAATTGTCGCCTGCCCCGTAATAATGTGAATATCATCAAAAGGTGGTGCCATCACTCCCCCACTCTCCGCAGCAAAAGACTGCGCAGCAGCATAACATTGATCAAATGTCTCACCAACTAAACGAATATCAATAAACTCTTTACCAAAAACGCGTGTTTTATCAATTTTCTGTTGCGGAGTCGTCACAGGCATAAAAATCACGCCTTTACGCTTAAAATAGCGACAAACAAAGGACACTCCTTGCGCATGATTCCCCGCTGATGCACAAACAAATGCAGCATCTTGAGAGATCTTATCAAGCATTTCTGAAACAAAATTAAAAGCACCGCGAATCTTATATGACCGTACTGGTGTTAAGTCTTCACGTTTTAAATAAATTTCTGCATCATATTTTTGACTAAGAAAATCATTTCTCTGAAGTGGTGTTTCAGCAAACACATGATGAAGAGCCACCATAGCTTTATTTACGTCTCGAATAAATTTACTACTCATAACACCAATCATTTCATGCTTCGTTAATATTATACAGGCTCCTTCTAGCTACAAAGACAACTATTGTCAGTCAGAAATTGAAAAAATATGAAAAGTTTTGCTCTTAATCATTAATTCTTGATTCAACAAAAGATATAGCTTATGAGAGAGCTCTTATCGCGGACGTGATGAAAACGGTAAACATAGCAGACTTAAAATCTGCCGGTCTAAGACCTTGCGGGTTCAAGTCCCGCCGTCCGCACCACAGCATCTGAATTTCCCCTTATTTTCCAATAGGTTATTAAAAATCAACAAAATTAAACCACCTTCTAAACCACCTTTCATAACTCCATTATAACGCTATCAGACGGCACCGCGATGATGCTAAAATGCAAATCATTTCTGCTTTTGAGATTCTTTTCAGCACTTTGATCTCCTCCTTTTTTAAGGCGCCGAGTGTTAACAAGCACGGTCGATAGTCCATCGCTATGCTTTTCCCAAACGGATATTGTATGGCATAGCTACACCCGACAAAGCCTGTTAAAGCCCAGCAAATAGAACCCTTTCTTTTTCAAAAAGGTGAAATTTCAAATCCAACCTCTGCAATTTTTAAAGAGGTCGTGACGGTAATACCATCATTATCGATTGTCACTAAATTATTCATGATCAAACTATTATCAATAATTTTCTGTCATTTTTGTTAATCTTCTCTATGAGTAGTTCGTAATTTGGGACCTCTTCAAGATAATTCTACTGAATCTCTTTCAGTTTTTTTGGCTTCAATATAACGATCAATTTCAACAAGATCCCATTTTAAGTATCGTCCTTCTTGTATAGGCTTAGGAAAAGCTCCGATTTTTACAAGTTCTCTAATGTATGTCATTGACATTCCGAGATAAATTGAGAGATCTTGTATATTGACAAGCCGTTGCAAACGCATCGACAGTAAAGCTTATTCGAATAAGCTTATTTTTTCTATTGAGGCAGTTAATTTTTCTTCGTTCATTTAAAATTTTCCTTATTATCGACGTGTTGAGAATAATTATAATGGGCGGGGGTGCTGGGAGGAGAAAGCACCCCCATAGGTTTAAGCAGCTTTTG
>NZ_LR736331.1:0-5389 GCF_902652675.1 Bartonella refiksaydamii | reverse complement strand
CATAAAGCATAAAACCTATAAAAAGCTGTACTATCCCTACAGCTTTTTTTGTAAACTGCTCTTAACCACTTTATTTTTTGAGTCCTCCGTTTTTTAAGATAATCTCTATCATGTGCTATGCTGTTAGCTAATTCTTATGTTGAAGGAGGTACTTAAATGCTCCTTGCATTATTCAATCAATGAACATTCCCATGTATACCCTTACAATATAATTGAACACACAATAGACATCTCATTCACTGACATTCCATAGAACAGCACCAAAGCTTCTTACCACCTTCATTTTTTTTAACAGAACATACAGATGAAGAAGAGTGCAATATTTTGACAAAACATTCACGATCAAAACCCCGTATTTTGAAAACTTCTTCTCTATACATAAAGAATGAGTTACAATTCCTCCTTGTAAGAAAATTTATGATGAACTCTTAAAAGATAAAATGCCCTTTTTAATCAAAATGGCACTTGCGGAAAAATTAAATACATGCTAGACGGAGAAGTGCGGTAATCTTTTATCGTGGTTGTCGTTTATGTTTATCAACTAGTAAGAGGGGGGAAATATATGAATATTTCACTTAATGAAGTAGCGGATGTTGTTGAATTAGCTAATGGCGACATCGCGCCAATCTTGGCTGGTACTAAATATGCTCAGCGCGAAATTATCCAAGTTTGTGAAAACGACCACGATATGGATAATTCACATGAAGTACAATAATGTATTATTGATGAAAATCTGCTAATCCAATGTATTCAGTTTAAAAAAAAATTAAGCGTGTTTAATTGGCATGTTTGAATTGTTTTCTGAAGACTTTTCTCAAAAAATTTGGGCTAAGCAAGCAGCTGAATTATCAATTTCAAACATCCCTTTCCATGAAGGGGATGTTTTGGATGCTTTAAGACAATACGCTCAAAATCCGAGTAAACTTTTAGCACTTAATTCTAAATCCGAAGCAGTGACAGTTATTAATGGAGTACGAAGCCCACACCCTCTTCAAAACTTTCTTGTTTCAGACACGGACGGAACTATAGAAGAATATACAGCCCGCGTTGATCAATATGCCAAAGGGCAAGAATGGGCGGTTATGTATTATGGGTTATACACTGCAACCCCTGCTCTGTGGGACGTAGCAAAACAATTTGCTGATCAATTAGCACATTCTTTAGGTTTTAGACCCGGCGGACGCGTGGATATTGACTGTTTCATCGGCCGATATTCTTCTACCCATGTTGGGATCCATGTGGATCATGCTCATAATTTTGGTTTTACTCTCCAAGATGGCAAAACAATGTTTGCATGGCCCAGCACACGAAAAGATCTCCAAGGACTAAAATATCCCGAATATGAAGAGTATAAATCAACCGCAATCGCACTGCAAAATCGTACAGATCGTGTTGCCTATTTTCCCCATGATGCCTTCCACGTTGCTGAGACTGGGAAAAATATTGCTGCAAATGTTAATATTGCTTTTTGGGAAACAGCAAGCGATGCGCAACATCATAAAAATTATATCACGCATTTGCTCCATCTTGATGAGCGAACACGACATGATATACGCACATCAGGAAGAGCAAGTTTAAACCCTGATAATGCTTTTCAACACTCTGCATTAAGCACTGCAATTGCAAATAGCACCTTAAAACGCCATATGCTTGTTTCTCAATTAATTTGCGATACGAGCTCACGTTTATGCGTTGGCCGCCCTCCTATTAACGTATCTGAAATTGAGAGTGAAATCACTCTTCGCCTCCCCAGTACCCTCCAATGGGTTCCCTTGCTTGAAACAAAAGAACTACTCATCTCAGCAAACGGGCATTGCGCCAGTTTTGAATACAGCGATCATTTAGAGAACTTCCTCTCTCAACTTTCATCGGAAGAGAAAGTAGACATATCGAAATTAAATGATAAACTACGTAACGCAGCACAGAAAGAAATTTTAAAAACTGTAAAAGCTTTAGCGTCTTGGGGGGCGTTGTGATAAAGAAAAAATCCATTATTTTCGCTCAAATGGGACTTTTTTTCGTTTTGTCTCTTAGCAGCTTTGCGGATGAAACAGCTCAAGTTACATTTGCTCTACACTTAGCAAAGAGTACAACTTCTATTTCAATGCTGCTTTTTGCTGGGCTTATGGGTGCAATTTGTGCCGGACCAATTGCACCACGACTCTTGCATCGGCTAAGCACGTCTCGAACAGTTCCTGTTGTTTTATTATTTGAAGCAATATTTATAGCCACAGCCGCAATCGCCAACCAATTCTGGATTTATATTGCCATTTCTTTTGCGCTGGGCTGTGCTGGATCACTCTTTTGGTCTACAATCCTCGTTGCTGTACCTGAATTTGCAAAGACTGATCAGCAACTAGACCGAATAAACCGCATTATCCAAACAGTGCGGAATCTTGGTTATATTGCCGGACCACTCCTAGGGGGTGTGTTGTATGGCATATCAAGCGGACAAAGAGGATTGTTTGCACTTTCAATCATGGTTCTTTGTGCAACCTTTATTACCATATTCTGTTTTAAAAGTTTAAAAATTCATGCACAAGAGACAGATACATCGCAACAAACCAAAAAAGGGCTAGATTTAGCGGGCCTATTGCGTAAAAAAAATGTTGTCTATGCTCTTGCCCCCCTCATCATCACCATCATACTCACCTCTGCTCTCAACGTATTGTCGATTGTCCGCATCCGCACCGATCTGAACTTAAGCGCTGAAATCTATGGGGTAATCACAAGTATGATAAGTCTCGGCTTAGTGGTCGGACCTCTCTGCTTCTCCAGCATTTTCCATCACTTTGGCAATGCCGCTGGAGCGTCACTTGCTGCAACAGCCATTGGCTTTGGAATTTTCTGCTTTTCCTTAACACATATCGTATGGTTGATGATGCTTTCATTTTTTATCCTTGGAGCAGCCAATGGTGTGCAAAACGCCCTGATGGCAAGTTTTATGATGAAAGCCATTCAGAAAGAACACCGAAACAACCAGATGCCCGCCTATATCTTTATCATACAAACATCCGTATGCATTGGTTTTGTAGGCGCAGGTTTTGTTCATGTGCACCATACCCAAAACACACTCCTTGTCATCGGCATCACTACAATGATCGCAGGCATATTAGGCTTTGTGTTGAATAACGCCATGCAAAAAAAGGAATTTAATGATGGTTAGAGGATTCAGCCGTTTTTTCCCTCAAGCAAACAATGCTAAAAAGCTTAATCTCCAACCACCGCTTAATAAAATCGTTGTTTTTGATATCGTGCAACCTCATACCAACCGATATGTCTTCGATGAACCACTCTTTGGCAGGTATGCGCTAACAGCTGTTCCAGCAACTTAAGATTTTAAAACAGTACATAAACCGATTTAACATCATGCAACAAGATCCCATAGGCTTAAATTTCTACAATGGAACGGGTGGTTATGTGTGGCAACTCGCAGACTACATGCAACATAATTTGAATGAGAGCGCCCACACGCTCGAATTACAAAAATCCATACCACCCACAGCCATCAATTCTTTCGCTGTCTACCCACGTGAACTCAATCCCTTGGCGCACATCCAATGGGCTAAGGACGTGCAGATAATAAGGAATAAGCCCGCACTCATTGGGAAACGCCAAATACAACCTGTAACGGCTGTTTCTACGAAAGGGGCGGCATTTGGTGGATTTGATTTCCCAACATCTGAAGTGCTTCATGAAGGCTGTCTTGTTCAATCTTTTGAAAAAATACAATTCAATGGTTCTCTTCTTGCCGCGGGCAGTCTTTTGATATCCCTGTTGCGACACGGTCTCATCGAAACAGATCAAAAAGCATTTTCACCAGATAACGCAACGGCTCTTTTACGAGAACCACCATGCCGTATTATAGATTCTCCTCTTGGTACCGTTGCAATTAACCAGCTGAATGGCCGCACAATCCGGCTTCATGAAAAAACAAAGTATCTCTTAAAAACCGCCGCAACACCGATACATATCCAATATCCCATAGACGATTCAATAGCATTTTTTGTAAAAGCAGGAATGCTGCGATTGGTAAAATTATAAGGATCAAAAAATGCAGCTGATAAGACCTGGCATGGGAACAGAAAATAGCACACAACTCATTTATTCTCTCATTCAAATAGTAAGACCGCGCACAGTCATTGAAATCGGTGCGGGCGATAGCACACGCTTTATCGCAAAAGCACTTCAAAAAGCAAAACAAGCGTGGCAACAGGATACAAGGCTTCTAGAATCCTCCCTTTGGAAAGAGCGCACAGCTTTACTCGACCCCTCAGGAATTCCTGAGAATTATCAACCACGATTAATCACAATTGATGATTTTTCAGCAGAAGGTCAATCAGCCGAAGAAGCATGGCAAAAACTGCTTCAAGGCGGTATTGAAAAAGAAACGGTAACATTTATCAATGAGAACTTTTTCTCCCTCAATGAAAACATGCTCAAATCTTGGGCCCCCATAGATTTTGCTTGGATTGATGCTGGAACTCCAGCAGATGATGTACGATTTATTATAACACTATGGGAACATATTGCCCTCGGTGGTTATCTTTGTCTTCACGAACCAACAATGACAACAGCTGTTGCCATCAATGGCGAACAACGGGTTCGACGTATTAGAACTCCCATCTGGGAAGAAATCCTTTATCGACTTGATGGATCCTATGAGGCTTTAACACTACCCGAAAACCACAAATATCGCCAAAGTGGTCTCGGTATCATCCGTAAACGCACCAAAACTGAACAGGTTGTACGTTTGCAATCGTTACAATCAGAATTAAGAGAAATCAATGAATTGCCTATTCGAAATGATATTTTGCCCATGGGAAAAGAAGCACTTCACAAACGCAGCATATGCAATTCGCTCATTTCTGCAATGACCTCAGCTACACTGCGTACTGTCTATGCTGCAATTATACTTGGCGCTAAAAATTTTTCTGACATCCTCAAACATGTCGATTCAGATGCCAAAACCATTCATAAATCCATCAATCGCCTTTTGAATCTTGGTCTTATTCAAAACACAAAAGAAGGACTGCAAGCGGAAGATACACTATGGAAAGCGCTAGAAGATAAAAACGAACGAGATATGGAAAATTTAAGCGACCGCCACTTAGAAACAGAAGATATGCTTACAAAAATTGCAGAAGCATTTCAAATGGAGAAAATATATAGCGAAACTGAAGTATCAAAGATATGCAACCTCTTTACTGTAGATTTTGCAAGATTAAGACGCACCTTGGTTGAAAGTGGATTTTTAAAACGGTGCGCGAGCAAATATCAGCGCGTACGCTAAAAAAGAAAAGAAGATATTAGCCTTTCGTCTAGAGTTTTGTGATATGATTTGTAGATTTAATTCTTGAGAGGAGGATTTTTTCTATCCAGAATGAAG
>NZ_LR736330.1:0-5962 GCF_902652675.1 Bartonella refiksaydamii | reverse complement strand
TTGACATCTCTTGTGAATCCTAAATCTTGTAAAACGGTCCGTAAAACGCACGCATAAATTGCCTCATCAAAGGATTATCATCAGATCTCTCATCAGCTTCTTCTGATGCCTCTTGCTCTGATGAAAGCAAGGCTCTTAAAACCTCGAGAAAGTTCTCTCTATTTCTAAAACCACCCTGCGCTACAGGGCTTGCTCTATAAGGCTGCCCACCATACATCTGCAACACACGGGTAACAAAATCACCGGCGCGCATAGCGTTGTTTCCACCATTCAAACCAACCGCATTGCTGCCAACAATTTGCGCCGCATTGGCATGGGGATTTTGAAGAAGCCGCGCGGCTCCTCCTGCCCCTTGTTGATGCGCTAAATACAATTCTGCTTCACTAGGCGCTCTTCCCAACAGACGGCTTAAATGATTGCGATTATCAAGTGTCAACCGCCCCATGGCATCTGCCGCTTGCATGGGGTCAAACCTATCCCGCAAGCCATATTGTTTGGCGGTGCTATCGATAAATTGATACAAACCACCAGCAGAAGAGCGTGGATTCCTTGCATTCGGATTCCCACCACTTTCAACTTGCGCAACACGGTATAAATAACTCTCTGGCAAACCATAACGTGCTGCTGTTTGCTGTATCGCTTGATTGACAGAAGGGCTATAACGGGTCATAGCTTTATACATCCTCTTCTATCTTGGTGTACTCAGCATATTAAATTGACCAGCCAATGTTTTTCCTCCTCCTCCAAGCAAAGCAGCAGAAAGCTTTTTCACCCATTCTTTTGTAGCGTATCCCTTTTCTTGCGCTTTAATCATATCTTGAATGAGCTTTGCAATTTTATCATTCGGAATCTGTGTCCCCCCTGTTAACAATTTGACAACATCCTTTTCAATCCGTTGACGCTCTCTAAACGCTGCCTCTTTGAAAGGAATCCAAGAAGCCTTCACCGCTGCTTTTCCTGCTTGCATAGCTGCATCAAATTTACCCGTTGGCATACTTACATTATGCGTAAAAGATATCTCTTTATTCGCTATACGATTTGGTATTCTGTTATAAAAATCTGCATAATTAGCTTCTCTATCGACAACCTTCTTAACAGCAGAAGCTTTATCTGCTCCATAAATCTTTGCAAATCGTTCATACAGATCATCCGTATCAAAAATCTCCTTTGCCTTGGAGACTTTATCTGTCGTTTGCCTCATGCCCTCGAAAAGTTCTGCTCTTGATCCCTTTTTTAAGTATTCTTGTTGTCCCTCTGGTAATTCATCAAAAATTTTACTGAATTCATCCTTATTAACCTCCTTGCTAAGGACTTTTTCTCCTTCACCCATAGCATCTACACGTGAGCTGTATTGATGATACAGTGCCCGTCCCTTGTTATATTCAGACGATATATCATCCATAATCTCTAACAATTTTTTCCGGATACCTACTAAGGTACGAACTTTGCTATCATCTCCCATATTCCTCGCTGTATCTGTCATAAAACGAAGTTTACGCTGCGTTTCATGAAGAATCCCCATGTTCGGTTTTTCTTTAAGGAGACTAAACTTTTGAGAAGAAAACGGACTGATTTTGTTCCCACCACTCATGAACTCCTTTAACCCTTCATCATAAGCTTGTTTGAAATAAGGGCGCTCCATTAATTCATTAAGAGCACCATAATATCGTTCTCCTACAGATGTCTTCTTTGCTATGTCATAAAGGGACTCTGTTGCTGCTTTCTTACTTGCAATAAGATCATCTTTTAAATCTGTGACATTTTGACGAGGAACAAAATGTGCATCTGCTGCCTGATGAATACGCTCCCCTCCTCCCAGCGCTCTCTGCTCAGCTCTTTTGGTCAAATCAAGATAAGCCTCTTGGTTTCTTTTCGCGATATCAAAAACAAGATCCTGTAAAAAAGGACTATGATCAGCTACGTAATCGGTAGGAACTGCATTCTTAAAAGATTTCCCTAGCTCTTCAGAAGCCTCCTTACCTAAATGTTTACTGATTTCTCTTAATGTATCTGTTGCAACACCTTGCTTATGAGAAGGAGAAAGAAGTCTTCGTATTCCACCGACAGTAGAACCAGCCAAATGACCTAAAGCACTGCCAACCACTGTCCCTGCTGCTCCTAAACCACCACCAACTGCTGCACTTTGAAATGTATGACCTAACCCTACACCTTCACCTGCTCCATGTAATGCACCAGATGCCGCTCCTACTTTAAGCAAATGAGGAAGTGTTGTGTTTTTTGTGATGCCTAAAAACGGACTTGCTTTCTCACCTACATATTTCACTCCTGCGCCTACCCGTTTCCCTACCGTGTCTACCGGTGTTGGAACGGCTTTCAAAAATGCTTGACCTAATTTTGAAGTAGCAGGAGGCGCTATCCGCCCCGCTAGTCCTGCAACCGCTCCTGTTCCTAAAGTCGCAAGTGAAGGTAAAGCAGCCCCTACAATATTTCCTAACAAAGACGTCCAATAATGCGTATCACTCATCCTACGTTGATAATCGCGTAATTCTCCTGCTGCTTTGTCATACTTATCTTCGTATTTCTTATCACCAGATAACCAATATCTATACAGCCCCTTTCTAAAAGCATTTAGTGCATTCTCATTCTCATCATCACGCCCCGCCGCTGTGATCCCTGCAATTTCGTCATCTAAATTAAAACTGAGACCATGCTTTAAAGAATTCCAAAAAGCTTCACTGCTACTTATTTCGGGATGTTGGGGTGATGTTTCGTATTCATCTTTAGGGATACGGCGTATAACTCTTATTCCAGAACCAAAATCCGGAAATGGTTCCTCTACCGATTTTTCGTATTCATGTTTAGGAATACGGCGTATAACTCTTATTCCAGGACCAAAGTCTGGAAAATCTTGATGAGTATTATTATGATGGACCATTTATCTATCCCTAATAATTTCATACATATCGTTACCGTGCCGAATGGATGCTCTATCTCCAATAGCAAGTTTTTTAATGTCTTCTCTGCTACTTATAGTTGGCAAGTTTTCAACACCTCTTTGCGACATCGACTGATTAGTAAAAGATTGAGAAGCGTCTTTTTTACGCCGTCTTACTTCCATTCCTCTCGATAACCTATAAATTTCCTCATCATTCAGTTCTTTAAAACGATCAAACATATATTTAATGTTTAAAAGTCTTTGATATAATTCTTCTGAGTTATCGCTAATATCTAAAGAACCATAAGATTCTACTATTCGCCTACTTTCTTCATTAGATAACGGTCCAACACCTACGGTTCCATTCTTACTTTGCGCTTTAATCCCTGCAATCACTTGATTAAAGATACCACCTTCAAGTTGTTTTAATTGATTTTTTAAAGTTCTTGCATCAGTCGCTGGTAAGAGTTGAGCTACAGAACCAATCGTACCTGTAGCCCGTTTGGGATTCTTCTCTATAATATCAAGAGCCTTATTAATTGCACCCACGGTATTATTAATTTCATATGCTGCTCTATCAGCAGCCTCTCTCTTATTTATTTCCCACTCTTCTATGTCTCGCTTTTTCTGATTATACTCCAATGCCTGTAGAGTCCCTGGCATCGGTCTCTGTCCACGTTCACCTGTCTCTGGATTGGTATACCATTCATGCCCCGGAAGTAACTTAGGAGTATCACCACCTGTTAGCATCGCACTAAGCATTTGAGGATTCCGTGCCATGACAGCGGCTTCTTCTTCGCTATAACCTTTGGACTTTAGATACTCGACGGTCTGGTTAACCTGCCCTCTTTTTTCTCTTTCCATATCACCACGACGAAGATTCATAGCTCCATTCGCTAAACTTTGTGCTATCGTCCCATCTGATAATGCATAACCAATCCCATAATCTGATAATCTTTGTAAAAACTCAGGACTACGCAAGTGATCCCAAAAACTCTGTTGAGAACCAGTATCTTGGTGAGGAACAGTACTCTGTTGTGGCTGTACAGACTTCTGTGGTTCTACAGATGAAATAGGCTCTGGTAATTGAGACTGCTTTGGTTTCAATGATGCCAAATCTGAAGTTTCAATTGCATTAGGCAAAGGTTCCATACCTAAAGGATTTGGTTGTGAACCAAAGGTCGCTACTGGTAAAGAAGGGACTGAAGACGGTACATACGGTTTTCTGCCTGCCGATCTTAAAGACGAACCTACATCTGGCAAAGGTTCCATATCCTTCGATAAACCTAAAGGATTTGATTGTGAACCAAAAATTGGTACAGATGAAGAAGGGATTAAATAAGGCAAATTATTTGCCTGTTGTTGTGCATTTTCCATACGTTGATTTTGCATTAGTATACGCGACGCGAATGGGTCCATTGCATACATAGACTTAATTAGTCTTGATAACATGTTATCGTTACTATTTTGCATAACTACCTCACTTTTTTCCTGCAAAATTAGCAATACTAGCTAAAATCCCTATAGCGTTCTTCCAAGGGTCGTTGCCTTGCATTAGAGAAGCTGTGTTGCTATTTGTCGTCGTTCCGTAATTCCTTGCAAAACCATGACCGGCGTTCATAAGCATATTCAACCTATTCCAACCGCTATTGTCTTGTTCCAGCCAACGTTCACGATTGGCATCAACAAGTCTTTGGTTGTAAGCATCAAGCACACCTCCCCCCTGTATGGCATTGGAATAGGCATTGCCATAACCATGTAAGAAATTATTCGCCGCTCCCAACTGATTTTGATTGGCTTGGTCTATCAGTGAATTCGCTTGCATCATGCGATCCGCATCACGATTATACTGGTCTGCCATGGCGCGCGCATATACAGAGCCACTCCCCTTCCGCAATTCATCTTTATGATCAGGAGTTCCATAGCGACCTATACCTGAGAAATATCTGTTAATTCTATTTTCTACATCATCCAATCCCTCTTGAAGCGCCTGACCAAAATACGAATTCCTTCCCATCATACCACCAGAAGCTATACGACCAAGATTGTTCGCAGATGCCGTTGGATTGTTGATTAAATTCATCAGAGAAGGGTTTTGATAGTGCAATGGTACACTCCCAATACCTCCAATCGCTTGGGTGGTTGGAGCACTTAACGGTGCTACACGCGGTCCACCGTAAACATTACCACCTGCCCCTGAGTTATAAAGACCAAATGCATGTGCACCTCCCTGTCTAAAGAGGTTATCCACCCAAGAAGGAGGTGCTGTGGTTTGTACCTGATGTTGTTTGGTTTCAGTTGGGCGTTTTTCCCCCATCTTCTAATCCCTTTCTATAATATACCATATCTATTCTATAACCTTGCTTCTTCAGTGCCGGTTTCCACCCTAAACGTCCCAAGATCTCCATCTCAAAAGCACCATTCTCATATGCCCAATCCTCTATAACGCTTAGGTGATCAACAAGCTCTAACCCGCCCTTACCGCTACAACCACAAACAAGCGCACGCTTCTTTCCTAATGCCGTATATTGAAGTTGGGTCGTAACCGCTGCTAAAAACGCATCATCGTCATCAAGCACCAACCATAACTGCTTCTTGCCATTGCAAATCTCTTCAAGGAGTTCTTGCAAAGTAAGTTCGTGCTTGAAACGTTCACTATAACGACGAAAAGCTGCAACTATCTCTTCAAGATAAGGAGCTATGCGCTCCTTATCCCAAGAAGTCGTGAGAACTATCTTTGCCATTAGCCTCTGCCAAAAGGACGTAAATCCACGTTAAAGCCCGTGATGTGTTTCCACGTAACACCTTCAGGAATCCGCAATTTAAAGCGGTGATAGCGATTGCGTGAACGAACATGATAAACACCCGTCACAAAGGAACATATCCTCTCCTTGTGCCATGTAATCGGTGTGTTATTACTACAAACTCTCCGCTCCCCTATGCTTAAAAGTCCTTCTTGCGTATCAACCTCTGCAAACATCTTGGTGAAAAAACTAAAACTCCCATCAGGTGCACCCATCTCTTGCGAAACAACAATCGCCTCCATCGGCGCTCCTGTAAACACAA
>NZ_LR736329.1:0-6102 GCF_902652675.1 Bartonella refiksaydamii | reverse complement strand
GCCTTCAAAGACGCCTTCAACAAATCTAAAATCCCATGAAGCGGCGCATGCACAAGGCAACACATTGATTTATAATGATAATTTAGCGTTATTCATATTGAATGAGAACCCCGAATAACGTAAGATTCTCTCATTTTAAACTTGTGTATCTTGAATCAATCAAAACCACTCATTTGCACATAACAAGTGGGATGAGTGTATGGATCAAATTTGTATAAGAAAGGACTAAAAATGGCTCTTATGAACCGTCTTAATGCAAGATCTGTCGCAACATTGGGGGCTGGCAAATATAATGATGGCGCTGGCTTGTTACTTCATAAGCGTAAAGATGGAGGTGCTCAATGGATTTACCGTTATACCCTTCACGAGTGCCGTCGCGAAATGGGCTTTGGTGCGTTGCGAAATGTTTCTTTAAAAAAAGCCCGTGAATTGGCAACTGGGTGACGTCCTGTTTTGCATGAGGGTCGTGACCCTATTAAAGAACGCAATAAACAAAAGCGTGAGGCAATGCGTAATCTCCATTATTTAAAAGGCATTGCTTTGGATACTTTTGAAAGTCGTAAAGCTGAACTCAAGAATGACGGTAAAGATGGGAACTGGTTTGCACTTTTAAAACTTCATATTCTTTCAAAATTAGATTGTCTGCCCATTTCAGAGATCACGCAAATAGAGATACGCAACACACTTTCTCCCATTTGGCATACAAAAGCTGGAACAGCTCGTAGAGCTCTCATTCGTCTCAATCTTTGTCTCAAACATGCGGAAGCCTTAGGTTTGGATGTTGATTTACAAGCAGTAACAAAAGCACAAGCTCTCTCAGGAAAACAACGCCATAAAGTCACAAACTTACCTGCAATGGATTGGAAAGATATTCCTGCTTTTTATAAAACACTTTGTCAAAAAACCACCATAACACATCTGGCTTTACGTCTCCTTATTCTTACAGGCGTTCGTACCAATCCCTTGCGTCATATTCGTGAAGATCAGATTGATGGGAATATCTGGACAATTCCTGCTGAAAATATGCAAGGCAAGCGTGATGCTACAACAGAGTTTCGCGTGCCTCTATCATCAGAGGCATTAGAAAGTCTAAAACAAGCGCGTCTGCTTTCTCGTAATGATTTTTTTTCTGCTAAAGGTCGCGGTCCCCTCGCTGAGAAGTGTATGGCTCTCAAAAATCATCCAAAATATGGTTAATAAATACTTATGACTTGTTTTCATTTTTTGATAGGAAAGGATTTTAGTATGACAGAAAATGATATTCTTTTGACAGACCGTGAAAGTGCAAAATTGCTTCATATGAGTGTCTCAACATTCCGCCGTCATATTACCAATGGCTCTTTGCCAAAACCTTTAAAGTTTGGTTTTTTATCCCGTTGGTTACAATCGGATCTTTTGAATGTCATCGAGCAAGCGAAACAGCAACGTTATAACGACGCGGCATAAAAAAACTTGTCATGTAAATCCAGCCTCGGTTAAACTGCTTAATGCCTCCAGTGGATTACCCCCAACGGCTTTTGCTTCAAAATGCGCATCTCCTGTAATCGAGGCTTCACCTGCCTCGTTGTGGAGTTGATCAACCACCAGATTTAAACTGCCACCCACGTGGATAAAGGAGGACACTGCTTTATCCCCCTACATCATTCGTGCTTTTGTCCAACTAACTCTTTAAGAATGGCTGGGACGCTTGGATGGTCGCTTTTGCAAAGATTTTTTGGTTTGTTGACGTTTTCTTTCATTCTCAAAGTGAGCTATCATGGCTCGTTCCTTCTGGCTCGTAGTGCTTAGACCAAAAGTGTCATTGTCCATAAAATGCTGATATCCAGCTATCATGAGATCGGTTAGGAACGAGTCACTTTTCGGAGGTTGTGTAAAATAAATCCCCTTTGAATCCTGCAATTTATACCGGAAGCCTGCTTTTTTCATGCACTCATAAACTGAAGCAAATTCACTTGCATAAGAATTCATATCACTAGAAGAAGCATAAACCGGTTTCCAGCCACATTTTAAAAGTGATTGTTCAATTACAGCCCGATCTGTTCCAGACTTTTCCCATAAAGCCAATGTTGATGGGGGAGGATTGCCTAACTGACATCCAGCCATACTTAACAAAGCCATGCAGCTCAACAGTTTTAAGATTTTCTTCATTTTCCCCCTCCTTCAGTGGGTTTGTTTACAATAAAAAGGCTCATAAACCTGCTGATATTTTCTGTCACCGCTGTTTAAAACAATGGTGAACAATATTGAGATGGTGGATTGAGAGAACAATCCCGCCATTTCAAGCAAATACAAGGATGGGAGATTTTTCCATCACCAATAGCAAAACTTAAGGCTGGCATTCGTCCGCATTTTTATACCTTTTACAAAATGGGCTATTTAAGCGCTTCTTCACACTTCGTTGTGGAATGACAGCGCCAGGCTGACAAATAGGGAGGTTTTCCTCTTTAAAAGTATAACACCACCCTCCCCCTTTCACTTCATTTTTATAGTGAAAACCTGATTGAATCATGCAAGCATGAATTGATGCTCGTGCATTAATACTCAGCTTTTTATTTTCTGGAAAAATATCATCAGGCGTTGGCATTCCACATTCTAACAGTGCTTTTCCTACCTCAGTAAAGTCTGCTCCTGGCTTCTCCCACATATATATACCCTGGAAGAGGTTTGTCGATACCACATCCAGCTATAATGAACAAAACTATACCACTTAATAAGTTCAAGATTTGTTTCATTTTTTCTTCCTTGATTTATTTGAATCAATTTGTATACGGAGAGGTAAACCATAATCATGTTGGCATATTGAACTCGCATTACCATAACAAGCATGAGGGCTAGGATAACTCCATATTATTTTCTCTGCTTCTTTCACTGCACTACTACCAAGGGGTCTCTTATGAAAAGTAGCGGGATTTAGGCCAAATACTACACCAACAAAGTCATCTGCGTGATTTTCCAAGCCAATATGAGTTTGGTGGCCATCACTTACATAAATTAACAGACCGGATGCAACTAAACCATTAAAGGCTGGTCCATAGAAATTGATATTCGTATTGTCGGCTATACCGTGCACACCTTCTTGTTTTAAAGCATTCAACATATTCCCCAATGTCATGGTACCACGGCTATGAGCATACTCTTCCAATCCTGTGTTACCATAGCGATACATCAGATCTTTTGCTTCTTGTGTGGAATTGATCAAACCCCAAAAGTTATTTTCCATAAACTTCTGGTAGCAGGCTACCAGAAGTTCTGAAATGGTAGAATCAGCTTGGAGAAACACAACAAAATAAAGCGAATTATTTTTATCCTTCGCATGTTGTTCTGCATAAAAAGCAGCTTCCTCTGGTGAAGTAAAGATGCCATTAAAGGAGACATGCACCTTGCCATCAGATCCAGCTTGTAAATGCTGCTTTTCCTCAGCCGTTAAATAATGAAACTTAGGAATATTTTGTCCACGTCCGTCTTTTATGTACTGCCCATTTTCATCTTTGAGATAAATAATGTTGCCCTTTTCATCACGATCCACCACAGCGATGGGGTGCTCTTTGATAAACATGGTTTTATAGGAGTCATCGCTGTATTTAAACCCTTCTTCTAAGAGTTGCGTTGCCATTTCACGGTTTTCATGGACGATTCGTTCCAGCTTGCCTACATCGAGCTGTTGTACACCCTGATGGGCTGTAGAGGTGTCGCGATTAAGGGAGGGCTATGGCTTGTTCTGCATTTTGCCCTGTCAATGCCTTCTGCTCTGCTTCATCGGTCAGGATAATTGTGCCATTACTGATAGCAGATTTGGTGTATCCTTCCGTTCCATCGTGTTCCTTCCCGTGATTTAAAGCATTTTTGGCAATGTTTTTTATCATGTCATTCTCAGAAATGCTAAGCCCATCACCGCTGGCTTGGGCATGGGCACTGTTGGTTATATCACTGGTGCTGATGCTTCCTGTGGTCAGAGTATTTTTTTCTGCCGGTGCGCTGCTGGTAATGATACCTCCGGTCAGCGTTGTCTTGTCTTTTACAGTAATATCAAAGCCTCCCGCCCCAGCTGTGACCCCTGATTGTTCCACAACACTGTGATAATCGCTGGAGGATTGATCCTTTTGGAAAGAGACATTTATTGATACACCATCAGGCTTTCCATCGTCTTTAAACCCAACAGAAACAGAATTTTTCTTGCTGGAGGTTTCTCCCGTATCACTGCGGCTGGCAATGATAAAATTACCTCCAACTTCCATTTTTACATGCTTGCCAGAAACCACTGCACCCTCCAGTGCAGTATCTTCTCCACTGTTGGTATGAACAGTACCTGTGCCAACAATATGGCTGTTCTTTTGTTGAACCTGTTCACTGAAACCTTCTCCTTGACTAAAAGAGATATTGCCGGTTGCTTCCGCGCCACCAGTACCATAACTGGCTCCAATATTCATTGAAGCGCTTTGGTTATGGTTTTGTGTGCTTTGCGTGTTTTGCGCACTTTCAAAGGTGATATGCTGTCCTGCTTCCAAGTTGATATTCCCGCTCTGCGGATCATTGCCCCGTGCATAAACTGGATTGGTACCAGCGATAATATCGGCACCAATACCATGAATGCTGCCTTTGTGGGCTTTCATATTGACAAAACGCCCAGCTTCTATTGTATCTGTAATCACCGTGGATGTCTGAGAAGACGCCTCTACCTTCTCAGCCTTAAAGCCTACGGTAACACTGGTAGAAATATCCACTATCTTGAGAAGGGAATCTTTTGTTGATCCGCTCTTTATCCCATTATAGAGATCTTTGCCTTTGTTATAGAGATCTTTGCCTTTTAGACCAAGAATGATGCCATTGCCAATCTTGTGTTTCGTATCCCCATGATCAAAACGTTTTACTACATCCCTCATATCTTTTATGGTACTAAGAATGCCAACATTGACAGAACCTGTAACACCAGCAAAGAAATTTTCATGTTTTTTTTGTGTCTTAGAGATATCTTGGCTTTCCGAAAGCGTGATATTATTGCCAGCATCGATGTTCACATCACTATCAGCTAAAACATCTGCCGCTTGCATATTCACATCATTGTCGGCGTTGATCTGCACATCTTGGGGGCGCGCCATGAAGTGTGATTGTACGGAAATATTTTCCCATTGATCGCCGGTGTCCTTCGTGCTTTCAACCCCAACACCCAAGGAAGCACCGCTGCTGCTCTTTCCAAACTGAATGCCAAAACCTGAATGCTCTTCTTTTGAGCTTGAAGTATGACGATCATGACCAACAGACACATTCACATCATGCGCTGCCAAAAGGTTAATATTCTCACCTGCAAAATCAGAGCCCACTATGCTCACATCTTTTGTTCTAGCAGTGATATTGATATTGCCATCAGCATTCAGAGAAGAGCCTTGATGTTCAAAAACTCTCTTCATTTTGCACTTTTTCCTCACTCCCATATATCGATAAAAAGCCCTTGCCTGAACCCGCGTCCAAACCAGATGCATGTTCTTCTGAGTGGCTGCTATGATGATCTTGCATGCCATCAATCGTCACATTTTCTGCTGTCACATTGATGTCTTGACCTGAAAACAGATGAGAAGCAGTAATTGTGGACTCTTTTTTTGCTTGCAAATCAATGTTTCCCGTCGCACCTAGAACAGAGGAAACCGTTGTGGTATGCGATTGAGATGTATTGGAGGATTCCTTATGCAAAAGGCCACTTTCCGACGATTGGTATTGCTGGTCGTAATGTTCTTGAGCGCCTTTTATGAGAATATTCCCACCAGAGTGAATAGAAATACCTGCTTTTGCTTGATCTGGTGTTTCCTCTTCTTTTCCAGCAAGAAGCATCGATCCAATGATTTTTGTATCGTTGCCAGATTCAAAGGACATCCCCTCACCCCCTGTTATACTTGAGCCCACGACTTGAGTAGCCTCAACATTATTATGGACTCTCTCACTAAATATTCCATCCTCTTTGTAATCCGACATCTCATAATGTAAGCTATCTTCTGCATTGTTGATCAGAATATCGTTACTGGCTTTCAGCCCCACCTTACCCTTAGCTTCCATATCAGAAGCAGCAATATGGATATCTTGACCAGAGAGGACAGTCGTGTCTTTTCCAGA
>NZ_LR736328.1:0-6635 GCF_902652675.1 Bartonella refiksaydamii | reverse complement strand
CTTGAACCAAATCGATTGTTTCTAAATTTTCAGAACCAATTTCTTTTTTTGCTAAAACGATAGTTTTAGTTTTTTTATATATATTCTTATTCTGGTTCTTTATAGCTTGATTTTGCTTAGCGTTTGCTTCAGCAAAAAAAACGTTTTGCTTGTCATTTGCTTCAGCAAAATTATTAACATGTTGTTTTGTATTATTTTTTGCTTGTGCACCTTTTTTACCAGCTTCACTACGAACTTGCGATATGTGCTCTTTTTTATCAGCAAAATCGTTCAGCTCTTCTTCAACGCGCGTATTCCACAATCCATTATCTGTCTCAACAAGTTTATCATTCCTCATTAAGTATTCGACAATAGCTGCAAATTTTTTCTGCGAACAATGACAAACGCGTGCAAGCGTTTGAAAATCTGTTTTTAGTGGTTCTTTTTTTCATACATGCAAACGAGAAGGGTTATATAAACCCCCCGTTGTTCAGATGTCATTCCATTTGTACCACTTATCCAGTCATACAAATAAAATCTTACCCATGGCATTGCATTAGACATGCGCATCCCCTTCTTTTATTAAATATAAAATTGCCAAAGCATCTGCTTCGTTGTCGTCTTTCGGATTGTGTCCTTTTGTACGCACTGCCTTAATCATTTCTTCTTTTGAGGCATTGCCTTTCCCTGTTGTTGCCTTCTTAATTGTGCCAACAGGAATGCCCTCATACGGTATCTGATGCTGTTCACACCAAGCCGTTAAGTGACCTAATAAACCACCGTACACATGCGCTGCATCCGTACCAATATGCCGGCGCACCTCTTCAAAATACACCGCATCAATTTTATCAACGGACCTCTTTAGTTCAGTAAGCCATCTCTTAAAGCGCAAGTAACGCATCCCCCACCTTCAAAACGACGTGATTGAAAATCTTCTGTATCGCTTGTTATACGACCATCCGCACCGCATATCGCCCAGCCTGTTTTGGTGCCTAGATCAAGACAAAGAATGGTGTGTGTGTTAGTGGTCATGATACTTCCGCCTTTCTTTTGGACGGTTATCACAACCAATCTGTTGTGTTTCGCATTCCATTAAGAAAAGAAGACAGCAAGTTGCATGCGCTAAGTGTGGTAATCCGCTTTCAAGGTCCTTATTCTCTCCAGCAAACCATGCTAATAAATGACGTAAAGCAGCTCCATACAAACGGTTCCAATTCATGCCATGACGCCAATTGCTCGCACCGTATTTGTTTGCTCCAAACTCCAAAACACGACCAATATCAAGCAACGTGAGTGGTGGAATAAGATCAACACGTGGTTTCCCAATATCATTTTTATGTGCTTTAAAAACCATGATTATCCCCCTTAAGGCTATTGTGCGTTTATATGTGCGCTATGACAGAGCGTGTTGTGATTGCCTGTCTTGCAAAAATGTTTGTGAAAAAGTAACCTCCCAATGATTCATTGTTAATTAACAATCCTCATTTTTGGCTCAAATGACCCAAGTTAAAAAACTTCTCCTGCAAAAATAAAATCGATCAATCTTGGTTCTTCTTTTTTGTTAATTAAGCAAATGATTTTATTATTTAATTTATCAATTAGCTCCATTTGTGAAGCCAACTTTAATCTTTGTTCATACAGTGTCTTATTTTTTTGCTTAATTAAAGTGGATAGGTTTTCAAGTACTACTTGCTGTTGTTCAATTGACTTATCTCGCTCTGCAAGAGTTGCTTCATGCCATTTCATCCAACTATCAAATTTTGACTTATGCCATTCTTCTCGTTTTTTAAGAATTGTTGTGTGAGTTTCGTGTCGTTTCACAAGATCTTCTACGCTACAATCACGATCCGGTATCCGTCTAAATTCTTTCACCAATCTATCTCCATTCTCGATTTTCATATTGCAACCTATTAATCTACAAATCCGTGTGTAGATCTTCTTCAATATTCCGTTTCTCATGATCTTTCTTCTTTAAGAGTGTGAAGGGTGCTGTTGCTGTTCATTACTATCTGTAGGAGCAGCAACAAAAGCAGACATAGAGCTAGAACTATCTTTCAATTTTTGCAGCTTTAAATAACTATTTAAAGATAGCCCTTTGCCTTGTTCCCAACGACAAACAGAAGCTTGCTTAACACCTAAAATATCTGCTAATTCCTTTTGTGTTAGCGATAAACACTTTCGGATAAATTTAATCTTTAATTTTTCCTCTGTGTCCATTTGAGTTAAGCTCCTTATTTTTAACCATATACGCAATTGTATAGGATATAATAAAAAAACAATAGATTTTTTTAATTTAAAAATCATAAGTAACTAATTATGACGAAAAATATCATTGCGACATTGCAAGTATTGCAATCTGAGTTTGGTCTTAATCAAAAAGATCTTGCCGATAGACTAAATGTAACCCAAGCAACCGTATCAAGATGGTTAGGAAGTGAATCAGATCCCAGAGGTTCACACAGAGACGCAATTTTAGAACTTTATAAAAGCTTAAAAGGTTATAATCAAATTACTACACTTGTTCCTGTTATGGGGTACGTAGGAGCAGGATTAGAGATTGACACCGATGTTGAGCAAATTCCAGAAGATGGGCTTGAAACAATTGAAATACCATTTGATTTGCCTTTTGAAGCAATAGGTTTCGTGGTTCGTGGAAATTCTATGTATCCTGTGTATAAAGATGGTGATTTAATCGTAGTTAAACATCTGCAAACAAAGCCAATGAGCGATTATTATGGTGATGAAGTCATTGTTCTAACAGAAGATAATAGGCGATTCATCAAACAAATTACTCGCTCTTCAGAAGGCATTGTACTCAAATCATGGAATGCAGATCCCATTAAAAATGTTAAGATAAAATGGATTGGGGAAATAGTTTCAATACTACCACGTAAAGCTTATCGCTTGCTTACGAAATAATTCACAAGTCAACCTTGAATTCTCTTATTTTGAAGATGGCTTTTAAGCAAGGATGCAAAAAATAGTGGATAATGTACAGATGACTTATTTGCCAAAAGATAGACTTAAAATAGCGCGTAAAAACGCTGGATATGTAACATCAAGCGAAGCTGCGCGCGCTATACCAGCTCTTAATCAAAATACCCTAATTAGTCACGAAAATGGAAATCGTGGTATTTCGCGCCAAAAAGCAGAGCTCTATGGACAAGTATTTAATGTAGATCCGGGGTGGATTTTGTACGGCGAGTCTCCTCAAGAAAGTCCTAACCTCAATATAAGTATTCCTCTCATTTCGTGGATTAGTGCTGGAGAATTAAGTGAGCAAGATGGGATAATGGATTTTTCAGATTATCCTATGACAGAGGCTGTTAATCTTCCTGCCGGTGAATGGATTGCTTTACGTGTAGATGGCGCATCTATGAATAAAATTAGCCCTCCAGATTCTATAATATTTGTAAATATGCGAGACAAAAAACTTGTGCCTAATGCCTGCTATGTAATTGCAGATGAATCTGGACAAGCGACATATAAACGATACAGACCTAATGATGATCCTCCTTTTCAGCCTGCTTCATACGATAAAATAATAAAAAACTCAAAACTTGAAGGCGCTATCTCTATAATAGGTCGTGTACGGCGCACTATTCTTGATATGTAAACATCAATACGATTCTCTGTTCACACTATTAATTAGATGCCATCAACGATTGCAGCGGATTTGATTGATTTTGACCAGTAAACCGCACATTTACTGATTCTAAAATCAACTTTTAATTCTATTGTTTTTGAAGATGGCATTTAAGTGAAAATGCAAAAAAATGAAATATATGCGATTTTTTGCTTACTTATATTTATACATTTGCGTATAAGTAATTATACAAACCACGCACAAACAATTGCCAAGAGGTGATAGGGAGGAGAAATTATGGATAAGCCAATTCTTATTAATTCTGATGAAATTTTATTAGTTGTCTACGGGGATGATCAACACATTGGAGAGTCTGGTCCACTTGATGAAAGCCAAGTTTTAGAGATTGTTGATGAAGCAGATGATACCGTACAAATCTTTCGTGTGAATCCTTCTGAGAAAAGTTGCGAAGATATCTCTGAAGATATTGCAGAAGCATATATAAAAGAAAACTTCGAGTTTCTCGATGAGAACAGCAAAGTCCAGTCTTATATCTATGAAAGCAATGCTTACCACAGGCTTTTAGACGATATCGCAGAAGAAAAATATAATGATAAAATGTTTGGCACCTATGAACAGCAACACCGGTTGCGTCCATGTGATGTGCTTTAAACTCTAAGGGCGTTTTAAAGACGCCCCTCTCAATCCCACCAATATGAGGTCTGTAATGGAAAAGCTTCTTGCTACTCAATACAATATTATTCAGCATCAAAAGGTTCAAACTATTAGTGCTCGTGATTTACATGCCTTTTTAGAGGTAAAAACCGAGTTTAGAAAGTGGATAACAAACTGTATTAAAGAACTTAGCTTTAGAGAAGATGTAGACTTTGTACTTTCTGCTAAAAAATTATCAAACTCCTCACGTGGAAATCCTTTTAAAGATTATGCTCTCACTTTAGACACAGCAAAACACATTGCCATTTGTGAACCTAGTCTCAAAGGTAAACAAGTGCGTGAATATTTTCTGAAATGCGAAAAAAAGGAAAATTCAAAAATCGATTATTCAAATCCTGAAACATTAGAAGATTTCTTAAGACATCTAAGACAGCAAATTAAGCACAATGACAATGTTGTCACAACGGACGGAGTGAAGCATGCATAATTTTATCACAACATCTGAAAACAATTTTCAAAACACAACAGTTCAAACGATGTCTAGTCGTGAAATTGCAGAGTTATGCGGTAAGCAACATGCGCATATTATGCGTGATATTCGGCAAATGTTAGGAGAATTATATCCTGAAGGGGGTCAATCCAAATTTGGATCCACCTATTTAGATAAACAAGGCAAATCTCAAAACTGCTATCATCTCCCCAAGCGTGAATGCCTTATTTTAGTTTCGGGTTACAGTATGACATTACGAGCAAAAATAATTGACCGCTGGCAAGAATTGGAAAAGCAAGCAGTAATACCACAAATCGACTACTCAAGCCCTCAAGTTATGCTTGGTGTTTTAACGTATCTCAAAAATGAAAATGAACAAAAAGATAACATTATTGCAAATTTAAAACCAAAGGCAATGGCTCTTGAAAGCTTACAGCGTCATGACGGACTCTTCGGTCTTACAGAAGTTGCTAAAATACTAGAGATGCAACCAAAACAGTTCATTCTCTTCTTACAGCAAAAAGGTTAGGTTTACAGACGAGCAGCAGGTGGAAATTTGCTTCCTTATCAAGACAAAATCCAAAAGAAACTTATGGATTGTCCAACCATCACACTTCAAACCGCAAGTGACATAGAAAAAGTCATTCCTTGCGCAAAAATCACAACAAAAGGCATGGGGCTGTTGTCTCAAGAGCTTAAAAGACAAAGCATGCATTAATTAAGGAATGCAATAATGGAAAAGAAATACGAACTTACTGATGAAACAACAGAGGTTTATGGCAAAACTCTCCACCGCATTCGTGCATTAAGAGATTTTGGAAAAGTAAAGAAAGGTGATTTAGGAGGCTATCTCGAAAAAGAAGACAACCTCTCTCATGAGGGTGATTGCTGGATTGGCGGTTATGCTTGTGTTTATGATGATGCTAAGGTTTACGAAAATGCACAAGTTTACGGTCATGCAGAAGTTTACGGTAATGCACAAGTTTACGATTATGCGCACATTTACGGTAATGCAAAAATTTACGGTAGTGCAGATGTATGTTCGGACGAATGGATTGGCGGAGATAAGGTCATCTCAACTGGAGAAAAGACCAGATGAAAAAATACGAACGACTAATCTTATAGTATCTTTATAAGCCGTTTCTAACCCCACAAACAACTTTTTAATACAAGCGTGATTCACGCCACGGGTAAATTACACGCAAATGGAGGAAATCAAGATGAATAAACTAAGTACCATGCAAACGGAATTAGTAGAAAAAACGAATGATTGTGAAGTCAAGCCAACTGCTATGGAACGCATTTTAAACAGAGCCTTAGAAAATGACGTCGACATGGATCGTCTCGAGCGTCTCATTGCCTTACGAGAAGAAGAAATAGAACGACAAAACTACGAAAGATTTGCCAGTGATCTTTCGAATATGCAAATAGAATATCAAAAAATACAAAAAAACTCTACAAACACCCATACAAACAGCAAATATGCTACGCTTGATCAGTACATTGATGCTGTAAAGAAGACTCTTGCAAAACACCGATTTGCTTTGTTTTCTCGTATCAAAGAACAGAGTTCAGACAATATAATTATAGAAATGACTTTGACGCATCCATCTGGAAATAAAATCTCAACAGAAGGAAAGTTTCCTTATGACACTAAAGGATGCAAATCAAATATACAATCGGTTGGTTCTGCAATCACATACGCACGCAGATATCTGTTAGGTATGCTTCTTAATGTCGTGAGTGAAGATGATGATACGGATGGGAACACACCTATTAAAAAGGCTTTTCCACAACAGATCAATGAAATCAGAAGACTTATCGTACAAACCCAAGCAAAAGAAGACAAAATACTTTCTTATGCAAACGTTGAAAAGCTTGATGATATCTCTGATCAGAGCGCAC
>NZ_LR736347.1:0-2512 GCF_902652675.1 Bartonella refiksaydamii | reverse complement strand
TAGAGAGCGTAATGTCAGTGGTTTGGCATGAGATTGAAGCATTTTAAAATAAAACCCCACCGCTTTATAAGGGTTGATCTATGGGTGTCAAAAAACTCTAAATAAAACCTGCTAGATCTATTTAAAATAAATAGCAATAGTAAAATAAGAAAAGGATGCTAAAGGCCCCCAACCTGCTTAAAAATAAATTTTATAAAAGCTGCTTATCAACAGCCTATGATACAGATAAGATTAGCAAAGTAATGAAATTTATTGATCATTTCACGTGTTAATTAAGACAAATGCACTATGTGCATGAAAATATCATAATGAGTATTTTGAAGTGTTTTATGAAGCATTTTATAGATAGGTTTTGAAGGTACACCTCTCCTCAAAACCTATACTATGGGTTATATTTAAAGCTTGTAAGGCTAATAGAGATTGTTGTTAAAGCGTGTAAAATCTTAACATATTGAAATATAACGTTTTTATTTTTTACTGTTTTTTCTTTAAAATGGGAACCTTCAAAACTCAACTCCTATGGGGATAATAGTATTTCATGTTTTTAAGAGTAAAGAGGGGTTTTGAGAAGGTGAAAGGGGTTTTAAAGTCTTTGCTTGATAGGGGAGGAGAAGCGTTTAGTTGTATAGATATGGGGAAAAGATTTTTTATACTTGAGTGAGAACAAGATATTGTGCTATCGGCAGTTGTCTTTAAATATAAGGCATGTATTCTTGTGATAAAAGTTTAGACGAGAATGACTTATTAGTTTTGAATGGTCATTGCATTTTAATCTAGCTTTTTATTTGCTTTTAAAGCAATACTTACAAAATGCTGCAAAGTGGGGGGCAATCTGTATTGTTTTCTGTATTTTTACGCCAAAGTTCTCTTTTGAGAATATTTCTAGCTATATTTGGTATGTTTACTAGCATAACTGTTTATGCGCGCTCCTCAGCTATTTTTCATTCTCCAACAGATAATTTTGCACGTGAGCACACTGAGCAGCAAAGATTAAAAAGGATTGAGCATTTACGAGCTTTAACACCCAAAGGAATGGATACTTCTCTTGAAAGAGATAGAGGGGCGCATCTTGGCGGTGGACATTGCTTCAACATTGACCATATTATTGTTGATGGGGTTTATCATATAAAGAAGTACACTATAGCAAAAGTTACGGATTCTTATGTTGGAAGATGTGTAGGTCTTTCTGATATACAGACATTGATCAAACAGTTAACCAAAGTTTATCTGGATCAAGGCTATGTGACGGCGCGTTTTTATATTCCAGACCAAGATATCAAAAGTGGTAAAGAGCTGAAGTTAGTTGTTGTTGAGGGAAAGCTTTCAGATATTTACTATAATGGTTCACCGGCGTCTCGTTATAATCAGATTGTGTGGAATGCTTTTCCAGGGCTTAAAGGTCATGTTCTTAATATGCGCGATATTGAACAGGGACTTGACCAGATAAACAGGTTGGCTTCGGCGCATGCCCAAAGTGAACTCCTCCCAGGGGGTGAAGATGGCAGTACCATTGTTAATATTAGCAATCATCCTGATAAGACTTTTAGGGTTACGCTTACACATGACAATATGGGGCAAGCCTCCACGGGTTATGCGCGTTATGGTGGGGGTTTAAAACTAGAGAATATTTTAGGGCTGAATGATTTATGGGATTTTGGCTATCAACGCAGTGAGCAAGATTATTGGGGTGGAAGCAAACAAGAGGGACATAGCAATAATATTTCTGCGAGTGTGAGTATTCCTTACGGTTATTGGACATTTGCGTTAAATGGCACTGTTTATGATTATCAGAGCATTATTAAGGGCAACTTTACAGATATAGAAACAACAGGCAGTTCCAGTGAATTGCACGCCAGCACAAGCACAGTTGTACACCGTGATAGTGTTTCACTCACCACGCTGAATTTGGGTCTTTCCTATAAAAAGACCAACAATTACCTTCTTGGTAATAAGATAGAGGTTGGCAGTCGTCAATATAGCGTTGCCAATTTTGGGATTTCGCATTCCCGCCAGATGCTAGGTGGAACATGGACATTTGATGTCGGCTATTTGCAAGGGCTTCCCTTGTTTCATTCTGTCAAGAAGTATGATCCAGGGGCAGGGGATGCGGAGCCGCAATTTGCTAAATTTACCGGTATGATCAGTGCCATGACGCCTTTTAAGCTAGGGGGCTTGGACTTTATACTGAGCAATCTTTTGAGTGGGCAATATTCTCCACATAATTTATTGGGTGCTGAGCAGATTTCGTTGGGCGGCGCTTCTAATGTGCGTGGAACGCGCGAGAGTTTGCTTTTTGGCAATAACGGTTTTTTTATTCGTAATGATTTGTCTTTGCGTGCAATACCGTGGAGCAATAACGCTTCTCTGAAAAAAGTTTTTGGTGAACTACGTCCCTTTTTGGGTTTGGACTATGGGCGTGTTTTTTCGCAACCCTTGTATGGAATTACGCATGAACAGCTTGCCGGTTGGACAGCAGGGTTCAAGCTTGCGGGGGGTATAGTCTCCCTTGATG
>NZ_LR736346.1:0-2533 GCF_902652675.1 Bartonella refiksaydamii | reverse complement strand
TAAAAATTGTTGTGTCCGCTTTGTTGGATTCTCATTCCAGATAGCTGTTGCAAGGGCTTCATTGACAGAACCATCTTCAAAAAGTGCCTTATCAAATTTACCTGTCTTAAATCGAGAAACCACCACATTAGGCGAAACCCGCATCTTCTTCGCAAATGCACGAACCGATATGCCCTCACGATGCTTCTTATTCATAGTTTCTCCTTGCTTTACTTTTCTGCTATAAGAAGTAAGAGTTTACGGTGTTACGAATGATTGACAATCGGGTGTAATCGGGTATATATCCCGGTATGCAAACAGATACACTCCAAATTACACAAGAATTGTTAGCTCTCATTACTGAGATTGATGAGTTCAAAGGGGCATGGCGTGCCCTTGGTACTCTTGCGCCTGAACGATTGAACGCTCTTCGCCATATTGCTACCGTTGAAAGTATCGGATCTTCCACACGCATTGAAGGAAGCAAATTAACAGACCGCGAGATTGAACAGCTTTTGGTAAACTTAGAAATTAAACGTTTCAAGAATCGTGATGAACAAGAAGTTGTCGGTTATGCCAAGGTTATGGAAACAATCTTTCAATCTTGGAGTGATATTTCTATTACTGAAAATCACATTAAACAACTTCATCGTGATCTTTTATGCAATAGTGAAAAAGATCAACGACATCGAGGTGAATATAAGACTTTACGCAATGACGTAGCAGCATTTAATTCCCAAGGGAAAATGGTTGGCATTGTTTTTGAAACAGCTACACCATTTGATACACCATACCGAATGCAAGAGCTTATTACTTGGTTCAATAAAACCAATGAATTAAAGAATCTTCATCCTTTACTTACGATTGGTATTTTTAATGTCACATTTTTAGCTATTCATCCTTTTCAAGATGGGAATGGGCGTTTAAGTCGCATCTTAACCACCCTTCTTTTGTTACAAAAAGGTTATGTTTATGTACCATATTCATCACTTGAAAGCATTATTGAGAATAATAAAGAAGGCTATTACTTAGCTTTGAATCAAACTCAAAAAACAATTTATACTAAAACACCCAATTGGGAACCTTGGATACTCTTTTTTTTACGTGCTCTACAAAAACAAAAACGCCAATTAGAAATAAAAATAGAGAGTGAAAAAAATGCTCTTTTTTCCTTATCTGAATTGGCTCTTAATATTCTTGATTATGTGCGTAGTCACGGACGTGTTACAACACGCGATATGGTGCGTGAGGTTGGTGCAAGCCCTAATACACTTAAAGTAACCTTTACATCATTAGTTGAAAAAGGTCTTTTGATACGTCATGGTGGTGGACGATCAATTTGGTATAGTGCACCTTAATTTTATTGCCTTCTTAACCACCTCCCCGTCTGTATAGACGAGGAGATAAAATCATGTTTTACGTCTAAGCTACTTTTGCAACAGGGCTTTCTAGAGTACGCTCAGCTTCTTTTGTAACCAATCTATAATGATCAAGCTCTTTTTCGATTTCATCTATTTTCAAAAGACGATCAAAGATGATACCCATGATTTTAGGATAATTTGTCAAAACATATTGGCGAAGATAGTTAAAATCATCAAAGCGTGTATCACGATCATAATCGACAGATTGGTTTCTTAATTTCTTTTCACACTCAATAAAGTAACGACGTGCCTGTCGTCCTTTCTCATTGCGTTCAACCATTGAAAGCTCTTTCGCCATGTCTAATGTAAGGTGGTATTCTTTACTGATAACATTTTTACGTTTCCCAATTTTGGGAAGCGTTAAAATAAAATCTTTTCCTTCTTCAAATTCATACTGATTAATACGATTTGTAATCCAAGTAGCAAAACGTTTTCCTATTTTCAAAAACGTATGCAACTCACGTGCATTGACGGTTTGAACAGTTTCTTGATCAATGATTTGTTCCGATATTTCTATAAGAGTGTTCATAATGAACTCCTTGTAGTTTAATGGTTTTCTATTGACACTCCAGAAGAGTGCCGGGCGCTAGAAAACACGGCTACAAGTCCGTCGTTATGCTTTTCCTCAAAGGGTATTTTATGGCATAACCACACCTGACAACGCCATTATATGCGCGTAACATACAACGAGTCAAAGCCTTTACATGCGCGGAAAATTGATTATTTCGGTAATCAATCCGCTTGTAGATTTTAAGGTGTTTTCTAGGCACCTGATTCGAAGATACCCATTACTATAGAATTGTCAAGTAACAAAAATTACTTTTTGCTAAGAAAACGTTTCACATACTGTACAGTGTACATATTGAAATTGTTATTTATCAATGAGTTAAGTGTACAATGTACAGTCAATTTGAAAATTCTGTCGCTAGCGATAGTTCGCGCTAGCCTGCCCCGCAATAGACCCAACCCGCTGGAAAGTACCTTTTGCATTGATTTCATTGAATTTTTTCTGGAAAACACCAAAGCACAAGCGATAATCTGCTTTAAAAATTAAAACCGCGGTGTATAGCACGTAGGTATAGCTTCAAAACATTATTTAGCTTTCTTGTTAGCAGCGTATTCATGACGAGCAA
>NZ_LR736345.1:0-2612 GCF_902652675.1 Bartonella refiksaydamii | reverse complement strand
GGCGTGTAAGGCAAAAGCTTCTTGATACGACGATCTTAAATCTGTCATGGGAGCGTGTTGTTAAATTTTTTGATGCTCGAGACAGTTTGTTTTACCTAGACCCGCTATACCTTAAAAAGAACAAATGTTATAGCTCTGGAAATTTTTGTGAAGATGATTTTGTAAAAATGGTGTGCATTCTTAAAGATCTCCAAGGCAAATTTGTCTTGATTCTGAATGATTGTGATCAGGTGCAAGAGATCTCTAAAGATTTTGACTTTTTAGAAGTAGAGACCATTTGGACCTCTGGTTTTGCTAAAAAAATACTCCGAAAGGAACTCCTGATTCGTAATTGCAATATATAGATGATGATGCTATTTGATAGCGTTATAGATTCTATATATCAGGTGGTTTAAAAGGTAGTTTTATTATTTAATATTTTTATTAACTTATTGAAAAATATTATAAAATATTTATGAAATGGTACAGACCACCCGCACCATCTTAAATGAGTGCAGGTTGTATTATTCTGAGAGGGATGCTGTTTTGTGCATTGTAGAGGGGGCACTTCATGTGTATTATTTATAAAACGTTCCCAGTAATGATTTATTCCAGGCTGAGGGAATTTTATTTTTCCACTTTGTAGAAGCTTAAAATGTTGAATCTTTATCAATAGGGTTGAGCGGAGTTGTAGTGAAAATTGCAGTATTTGTAAAGTGTTTAGCGTTCTTTATTTGCGTTTCTTTATTAACGGCGTGTAGCGAGTCGCGCGCTGTGCTTTGGCATGGGGTACATGCAACGGCGTCTGTGGTTGCAGTGCAACGGGAGGTTGAAGGAAAACCGACTCTTCCGAAGGCTATCGTTCCTGTGTATGTTGCAACAAGTCGTATGATGCAAAACAACTATTCTCAACCTTATGGAATAGAGCGATCAAATAAAGTATATTATAATCGGGTTGACGTAGGAATTCCTCAACAACATGTGAAAGGTGTTGTCGAAATAAACGCGTACAAACCTACTCACGATAAGTATTTTGCAGCAGTAGCGTTGCAAAAATATGATAATAAAGAACAATTTAAGCAGCAAATAAATGCAGATTTAGCAAAAAAGCCAAAAGGAAAAAGAGAAGTTTTCCTTTTTATTCATGGTTATAATAACAATTTTGCAGATGGCACATTTCGTACAGCTCAATTTACATATGATTATGCTTTAAATGTTGTCGCTGTACACTATTCGTGGCCTTCTGCTGGATCAGTTCCTCTTTATATTTACGACCGTGATAGCGCCAATTTTGCGCGTGATGGACTCATAGAACTTTTAACACTTATTAGTGAAACAGATGCTAATCAAATTTCTGTTATTGCGCACTCTATGGGGAATTTTGTTATAATGGAGGCATTTAGAACTCTAGCATTACAGGGAAAGTATAAACCTATTCGCCGTATTACGAGTTTGTTGATGGCCGCGCCAGATATTGATGTTGATGTGTTTGAGCGTCAACTCAATGATATTAAGAGATTACCTCAGCCAACAGCCATTTTGGTATCTCGAGCGGATAAAGCTCTTGCTGTTTCAGGGCGTCTTACAGGTGGACATCATCGTGTGGGGGATGGTTCAGATATTGAAATGTTGCGCAAAAATGGTATAGCTGTTCTTGATTTTTCTCATATTGATGGTGGGGCACACAATGTTTTTGCGTCTTCGCCGACATTGATGGCTCTTTCTCGAGAAGGTTCTTTAGCTTCAACAATTATGCAGGGTACAGAATTATCACCTAGTCAGGCGCTTCTTGCTGATAGTAGCAGTGTGTTAGAAAAAACAACGCATCTTATCCTTTATACACCTGTACGTCTATTATCTCCATTCACTCGACATTAAGTGCGAAAAGATCAAAGCTTTTTCTTCAAATATAAATGAATGAGGAGCAGTATTTTTTAGCACTTTCTTTAGAATCTCCCTGTAAAATGAAAATAAATAGCAGGATGAATGTAAAAACCAATCATTTAAGTGAGTTTATAATGGTTGCACGAAAGCGCTATGCCAATACACCTACATTAGTTGATTATTTATCTCATTCCGCAGTTCAGTTATTAGATATTCATACTATGCTTTTGAAGGCAAGAGAAGGTAATATGGGGGAAAAACCAAATTTATTGCGTCAAATTGATTCCACAAAAAAACAACTGGATGAGATAAGTCATGCTCTTATTTTAGAATATCGTAAACGCCAAGAAAATGAGCGCTTTTTAAAACAAATCTTGGTGTCAATTTCCGATCAACTTTTTTCGCTTAATAATGGTTTCAAAGAAACGGGACGCCTCTTTTTTCAAGAGATTAGGATACTTCAATCTCAGATGCAGTGTTTTTATGAGGGGAGGGGGAAACAACATTTATTGGATCGCCAAGAATCTTTTTATTCTCCATCCAAAATTGATGAAGTCATTAAACAGTTACAAAAAGCGCGGGAAAAACTTATTGTTGAAAGTCCGCATCTATTCGAAAAAGAATATTAAAGAGAAAATCTCAAATCAGAAATTAAAGATAGTCTAAAAAGTGGATGAGTGTAGTTTGACAGTAGGTTTTGTACTAAGTGGGGAGAGGTGGGATTAGTTAGGAATAGGTGGTAATTTGTT
>NZ_LR736344.1:0-2723 GCF_902652675.1 Bartonella refiksaydamii | reverse complement strand
TCGCAGACACAATTTCTAAAGCTTCTTGGTAATCTCTTTCAGTACGAAGTGGTTTGATATTCATTTCTTAAGTTCCTTTAGTTCTACAGTGTTGGCGTCAATAGCACTAAATTGTAATATTTTTGTTGACATGTGTCGCATAATACATTACATTTTGTTTAAAATGACGTTACAGAGTTTGCTATGATCAAAACATTTAAAAATAAAGACCTACAATCTCTCTGGGAAACAGGAAAATGTAAGATTGATAGCAGGCTTCAACAACGTATTATTCGCCGTCTTGATACCCTTGACGCGGCTTCTCAAGTTAGTGATATCAATGTACCAGGTTATAACTTTCATATGCTTAAAGGCTTTACTCCAACTCGCTACACAGTTCATATCAACGGTCCTTGGTGTATCACTTTTGAATTTAAAGACCGACACGTTTACCATGTTGATCTAGAGCAATACCATTGAAGATTGTAAGATTAATTGTAAAGGAGATTATCTATGACCACACGTAATCCTAACCGCTGTCCCTCTCATCCAGGAGAAATTTTAGCAGAATCTTTAGAGCATTTAGATACAAGCAAAACTGAAATTGCTCGGATTCTTCAAATATCACGCCAGCACTTGCACGGCATCCTTAAAGGAGAACGTCCTGTTACAGCTGTAACAGCGGCTCGCATTGGCAAACTTTTGGGTAATGGACCCGCCTTATGGCTACAACTTCAAGCCAATTATGATACATGGCATGCCTTGCGGGATATAGATGTTTCTTCTATTCCAACGCTAGAAGCTAGTAAAAAAGTAGATATGCAAATGGAACATAGCCGTTAAGAAAGAAATTGCATACCTCCCCGCCTAAAAGACGAGGAGATAAAATCATGTTTTAAGTCTAAGCAGCTTTTTTAATGGGGTTCTCCAAACTTGGCTCGTAAGTTTTCAACAAAGGCTCCATAATCGGAGGAGGTTTTAAGGTTCCAAAATTTGTAATCATTGCCAAAATCCTAAGTGCATTTGGCGATTCCTCTTGAAGTTTTAAAATCAAAGCTTTTTCTATTGCATCCATGGTCTCAATGAGAGCATTAAAAGTCTTATCTTCTACATCATCACGATCAGAAAATTGAAACAATGCCATCCACAAATCGCATAAAAAGTCGATACTGGTATTCATTGTACATCCCCAAAGATTTGTTCTCTCAAACATGCCAATCCCTTTGGTGTGATTTTAGTTGAAGGGAGCACCTTATCTGTTCCATCTGGTCTTTGAATGGTAATAGCAGGGCAATCCATAAGACCTTTCTTGATTTTATCCTGATAAGGTAACAATGGACCAGTCGGAATACGGCGATATACCCAATCATTTTGACGCAAGTAATTGGTCAAATCCTTTGGTCGTACCTCTAACATCTTTGCTGCTTCAATAAGACCAAACAACCCATCAGAGCGCTTTAAGCCTTCCAAAGCCTTTGCTTTTGGTGCTAATTCTGCAATAACATGATCTTTCTGCTCGATTTGACTTTGTAAGTGATTCAAGACACCAAGCAACGCTTCGGGTTTGGAGTAGTCAACTTGTGGGGTTGCTACTTGTTTTAAAAGCCGTTCACATTTGGTAAAATATTGACGTGCCTCATGCCCTTTGTCATTACGCTCTATCATTGAAAGGTGTTTAGCCATGTCTAATGTGATGTGGTATTCTTTTACCTTTCCACCGCTTACTAAATTTTTAGTAAGCGTTATAAAGTTTATATTTTCCTGAAATTTACATTCTTTAATGCGATTTTTAATCCAATCATTAAAGCAAGCTTTTATTTCTAAAAACGTATGTAAATCACGTGCGTTAACAGTTTGGACAGTTTCCTGATCAATAACCCGTTCTTTAATTTCTATAAGAGTGTTCATAGTGAACTCCTATCGATTAGAGGTTTCTTATTGACATTCCAGAAGAATGCCGGGCGCTAAGAAACACGGTCGATAGTCCGTCGTTACGCTTTCCCCATAAAGAGTATTGTATAGCGTAACTACACCCGACAAATCTATTATATGCATGTAGCATATAATGAGTCAAAGTCTTTAATGTGCGGAGAAGAGATTGTGTCGGCAACCTATCCGCTATCGATTTAAGGTGTTTCTTAGGCACCTGGTTCGAAAATATACATTGACGCAATAATGTCAAGCATCTTTCGACAATTTTTTTATTTTTGTTGATTCATCTCTGGATGCCGAGCACTGAAAAACACAGTATTTCGCCCCTCATTTTCCCATTCATCTCATTAGCCAATAGTTTAAAGGAGCATAAAGTATGGCAACAGGTTTTCTACACGGTGTTGAAGTTGTCGAGGTTGACGACGGCACACGCCCCCTTCGCGCAGTTCAATCGGCAGTTATCGGGATTGTTGGCACAGCACCCGATGCCGATGAACAAGCCTTTCCTCTTAACACACCCGTTTTAGTCTCAGGTTCACTTTCACAAGCCGCTAAACTGGATAAAACAGGCAAGCGTCAAGGCACATTGCCCAATGCTCTTGACCTGATTTTCAAACAAGTGGGCGCCATTGTCGTCGTCGTGCGTGTGAACGAAGGTGACAATGAAAGCGCAACATTGACCAATGTTCTAGGCGGTGTGAACGCAAATGGCGCTTATGAAGGTGTCCATGCGTTGATTGGGGCACAATCCATTTTGGGACAAACACCACGCATTCTTATTGCCCCAGGTTTTACCCATAAACGCCCTATCA